>JAXFQZ010000088.1:0-3443 GCA_034178685.1 Candidatus Ornithospirochaeta sp.
CCATGGCCCCATATCGAAGTCAAGGTAGACCGAATCCCGGTCCCATCCGTTTCTCATGATCCCCAGCATGGCATCAGGAAGCATGTAAGATTCCCTTGCAGGCTTCCTGCCTTCCTTTCCGCCTGAGAGTGCATAGTCTGAGTATCCTTCCGGCAGCAGGGGCCTCATCTTCTTAAGGTACTTTCCATGGTTCGTCCTTAAATTTGAGTCATTCGTCACTGGCAATGATCCATCGGGCTTCATCTGATAGAACTCAGCAAGCGCAGACTTTCCCAGGTACTCCATGATCGCTGGAGGGACCAAGGATGCTCTGCCGTTTGCGGATAGCACCTCGTAGATCTGGAAGAAACTCCGCATGGCAACGAAGTGGTATGCTCCGGACATCTCCCGTGTGTAGCCATCGGGGTAGAACTGCTCATCCACCATCTTCTCGAGAAATGCCAGTGAGTACCTGATCCACTCCTCAGACTCCCTGAACTCCGGGAAGAATACGGATATGACGCATAATCCTGCTGTCTCGAGGCATGCATGGTTGCCTGTCTTCCAATGATGATGGAATAGGAAGACAGCGTGCTGATGCACAGAGTAGAGTATGCGGCAGAAGCTTTCTGCATCCATTGAAGCGCTGTCTATTATCCTCCTGAGTATCACTGGCCAGTTCTCAGCGGCACGCCCTGCAGCCTCGAAGGGCCTCCAGGTCGACTTCTTGTACTCAAGGTATGGTTTTCCCTCTGGGTCGTATGGAGGCACCTTCTCTATGTAGTCGAGCATATCTGAGATGATCTTCGCTGCAATCCTCTCATCGCGGGTTCTCGAGTACCTCTCTGCCAGATATGCCATATAGCCATGGCGCACGAAGCCTCCGTTCCATTCAAGGTCCCCATCGGGCGCTGCATACCAGTTGATGCCATCCCTCTGGTCTGAGACAATGCCATTGAAGGGGAAGATGTTCTCCATGTATGCATCCATCTCCTCCTCAAGGCCTTTTGACATGATCGGCCCCACTTCATCGAGCCAGTAATCCCCGATCCTGCTTGCAAGGCACGACCTGTAGTAGTCGAGCACTTCCTGCTCATTTCCAGCCTCAAGAGTGAGGCATTCCAATAGGTTCGCAAATGAGTATCCTTCTGCCATGTGATATTCCTTTTCTGCTATTTTCATATCTTTCAGCTGGCAATGATACATGCAATTGTTCTTCCGCTTTGTCTTTTCTTCTGATAATCGCTCTTCAGAAGAAATGACAACCGAAAGAAAGAATTGCTTCTGTCGTTCCTCTTCTCATCATTCCATAATCCAGACAGGAGGCAGAAGGTGAGAAAGAGGAAAGAGAAACAGATCGTTCCGCTCAGGAAGGACCTGAAGAAGAACAGGGATCTGTATATAATGCTGATTCCCGTCGTGGTTTTCTTCCTGGTGTTCCATTACGAGCCTATGTACGGCTTGCAGATAGCATTCAAGGACTTCAGGTTCTCGAAGGGCATACTCGGAAGCCCCTGGGTAGGGCTCAAGCACTTCAGGACATTCTTCTCCAGCCACTATTTCTGGCGCCTTATAAGAAACACGCTGACTCTCAGCATAGGGGATCTCCTTATCGGTTTCCCTGGGCCGATAATCCTTGCGATCATGATAAACGAGGTAGGAAACAGCAGGTTCAGGAGAACAGTGCAGACTATCACATACCTTCCTCACTTCATATCCCTCGTGGTCGTATGCAGCATGGTGAAGGATATTTTCTCATTCAATGGACTTGCAAACTACATAGTGACAAGCCTGGGCGGGGAGACAGTGAATTTCTTTGCAAGCGGCAAGGCATTCGCCCCGATATACATCGGGAGCAATATATGGCAGAACATAGGATGGGACTGCATAATATACCTTTCAGCCCTTACGGCAATTGATCCCCAGCTCTATGAGGCTGCCGATATAGATGGAGCAGGGAAGCTGAGGAAGATCCTGAGCATCACCCTTCCATCCATTCTCCCGACAATTGTCATAATGTTCATCCTCAAGACGGGAAAGCTCATGAGCATAGGGTCGGAGAAGGTCCTGCTTCTCTACAATCCGACTATTTATGAGAATGCGGATATCATCTCGACATTCGTATACAGGAAGGGCCTTGAGGATGCCAACTACAGCTATGCGGCTGCTGTAGGGCTCTTCAATTCGGTAATCAACTTCATACTGCTCTTCTCCATCAACAGGCTGAGCAGGAAAATCACAGAGAGCAGTCTCTGGTAAGGCAGGCAAGGTATGAAAGCAAGAAAGACTGCAGGCGAGAGGATCTTCGATATCGTCAATACGATCCTGCTGATAATCATCATGGCAATAATGCTCTATCCATGCCTCAATGTGCTCTTTTCTTCCATGAGCGACTCGACAGCGCTGATGATGCACACCGGCTTTCTCTATAAGCCCGTCGGATTCACCATGGATGCATACAGGGAGGTCTTCCAGAACAGACTGATCGCTACAGGATTCGCCAATACGCTCATAAACCTGTTCTTTGCCCTGCTTCTCAACATGACTCTGACTGTGCTTGGAGCCTATCCCCTTTCAAGGAGGAGCCTTAGGCTGAGACGACCTATAATGCTCGCAATCACGTTCACGATGTTCTTCAATGGAGGCCTTATCCCGACGTACATCCTGATCCGCAGCCTGGGCATGTCGAATACAAGATGGGCTCTATTCGTTCCGACTGCGATCAGCGCATACAACATGATAATCCTCAGAACGAACTTCGAGGGCATACCTGATAGCCTGATAGAGTCTGCGAAGCTTGATGGAGCAAGCGAATGGACGATTCTCCTGAGGATAGTCCTTCCTGTATCGATGGCGCCTCTTGCCGTCATATTCCTCTATTACGCTGTATCGCAGTGGAATTCCTGGTTCCCGGCATTCATATACCTCAAGGAGAGGAGCAAGTGGCCTCTGCAGCTTGTCCTCAGGGAGATAGTGATATCCAACAATCTGGATGAGATGCTCGTTGGAGCCGATACCCTCGACAGGGCGGCTATAGCCGAGTCGATCAAGTACGCGACCATCGTTGTCGCAACTCTCCCCATCCTTGTTGTCTATCCGTTCCTGCAGAAGTACTTCGTGAAGGGTGTGATGATAGGATCCATCAAGGGGTGACCGATAGGCTATTCTTCTATGCATTATGCATTTTTCAACAATGCAAAGAATGATTAACAGCTGGAATTATTGCAGATATGGGTATCAGAGTACACGTGGCTATAATTCCGGACATACATAACAGAAGGAGGAAAGTTATGAAGTCAAAGCGTATCATTTCGATTCTGGTGGTATTGCTCGCAGCAAGTGCCTTGTTTGCTAATGGCGCAAAGGAGCAGGGTCCATCGGCCCTGGCTGATAGCAAGCTAGAGGCATTGGCAGATGACTGCCCGATCACATCAGCTGAGGCAGAAGCAGTGACACTGCCTATA
>JAXFQZ010000091.1:0-4766 GCA_034178685.1 Candidatus Ornithospirochaeta sp.
CCCCTTGAGGTCGGCCTGCGATGCCGACTTTATTATCCTGAGATCCGGCTTCCCCAGTATTATCCTGAGGACGGTCTCGGCCACCTCGTCGCAGTCCCTGAACATGCACCTCATGAAGGTGTCGTCGATCGGCCTGAAGCGCCTTATGGCCTCAAGGTACTCCTCCTTCAGGAGCGGGCTTCTTTTCCCTGCCAAATCACATACCTCCTTTTATCCATATATCCTTATTCGCGATATGTCAGGGAAAATGACAGATCTGCAGCTTAAGCAGTTTTCTCTGCATGTTCTTTTTATCCAATTCGCATCCTAGGGGCTTGTCATTGGAACACCAACTCTGTAATATGTAAAAGGTTCATTTGAACCGGATGCGTCCTTAGCTCACCTGGATAGAGCAGCTGCCTTCTAAGCAGCAGGTGGTTGGTTCGAATCCAACAGGACGTATGAAGCCAGGACCTCTATGGGTTCTGGCTTTTTTTTCATTGCATTAGCTCAGTCTTTCCGCTGAATAGCTCTGGCCCTGTGATTATATACCTATATCTTATGCCCTTTCCTCTCTGCTTGTATGTATGGCCGAGGGAGATGTAGCCCTGAAATACTCCGTTCTCCCTTCTTCCATCAGGAAGGAACATGTTTGCAACGAGCGATGTGCTGTCATGGACTTTCTCGTTCCTGTATGTCTCCTGCATGTTCTCGAGCTTGATCAGGTTCATTGAGCCTTGGACGCCTATCCGTATGGTTGTGTTCTTCTTCTGAGCATCCAGCCGGAATCCCATGTCGAAATCTATTCCCAGCTTCGTGTCTGTTGTCTTCTCGGTTCTCTCGGAATCCGCAAACAGCAGCGTATGGTGTATGGATGCCGATACCCCAAGTCCCATATACCATATGGCTTCGTCTGATATCATGTGCCTGAAGGCAGGACCTAGCGTCAGCGATAGCCTGTATTCATTGGATTTGCTTCTATCTGCGTCCTCAGGTGTGATTTCGCCTGAGATAGGGATATCGATTTCCTCCTGGCTATCGGTCTTCCCGTTCTTGAATAGGGACCAGATAGTGGTGTATGGGGACTGTATTCCGAATCTCAGGTATATTCCTGATGTAATGGTGCTTCCAATGAATCCGTAGCCTGTCAGGTCAATCCCCAGCTTCTCGCTGTCTGCTGCCATGAGGGAGTCAGTGATCGTCTTGAAGAACGTGAAGTCATAACCTGGGAGAACAGCGGCATAGAGCGAAAGAGGAAGAAAAAGCATTATGATTGCTATGGCTCTTCTCATCTATACTCCATCAGAGCCAGCCGCTATGGCTCTCCTTGTATTCCTTCACGGCTCTGTCGGCATCGCGGATGAGGCTTTCCATCTCCTCATGTGTATAGCATGTTGCGCCGGCTGCCTTTGCATGTCCTCCTCCATGGTAGCGCTCAGCGACTTCGCTTATTGTCATGAACCTCGATCTGAGCCTGCATCTTATGGTGCCATCTGCATTCTCAATGAATGCAATCCATGCAATGGAGCCTTTTATCATGCTGATGAGGGAAATGCTTTCGCTTGCATCCTCCCTGGAGAGATTCCACTTTCGCTGCATCTCCTGGTCTATGAAGATGGAGGCAAGCCCATTCTCAGTGATCTTCACCTTTGAGAATACATCAGCCTGGAATCTGTATACCCTGATATCCTTGATATTGAGATTGGAATTGATGCTCTCTATATCTATTCCCTGGTCAAGCATGAGGGCAGCAAGGCGCATCGTCTCTCCTGTGGTGGAAGAGTATCTGAAGCTTCCGCTGTCTGTGATGATTCCTGTGTACAGGCATGCAGCAGCATAGCTGTCGATTCTGAGCTCATCGCTGAAGGTCCTGTAGAAATCGGCAATCATCTCCGATGTGGAGCTCCTATGCTCCTCTACCCATGAGATATCCCCATAATGATCGATTTCGATGTGGTGGTCTATCTTGATGACTGATTCTGCCGAGAATACCCTTGGATCGGAAACACGTTCCCTTGTGGCTGTATCAAGCACGATAGCAAGAGAATCCCTTATGAAGCCCTCATCTACGCTGAAGTCCTCATCCCCAAGGAAAGCCATGTAATCCGATCCATCCTTGTTGCATAGCCTGATGTCCTTATCTGGGAAAGAAAGGCTCAGGATCCTCCTCAGTCCCATTGATGAGCCTATGGCATCGCCATCCGGCCTGATATGGCGCGCTATTATGATCGAATCATGTTCCTTTATCGCATTCAGGATGCTTTCCTTTGCTGAAATCTGCATACTCGTTTTTTCCTTGGTTCCTATTTCTGATATTGGATTGTATCATTGCATGAGGTCAATATCCAGCACATGCACTCCGATATCCAAGCAATGAGGATTATGAATCAAAGCAGCATCCGGGAGGATGAGAAGCCTGCAGAGGCATGCTTAAAGGCTATAGCTGCCTGATATATGATAGCATCCCTGCAATATTCTTCCTCGATACCCTGTCTCCTCCGTTCTCAAGGAGCTCAAGCAGATCGGTTTCTTCCTTCGATATCCTTTCCTTTTCCCTGATCTGCTTTGAAAGCACTCCCTTCATCATCTTCATCATTAGCCTGTCCATTCCCCTGAGCTTCTCCTCATGGTAGTTTCCCTGAATAGTGAAGAGAGGAATCCCATCAGGCAGCGATGATGCTTTCCTTATCCTGTCAGCGCTGTTCTCATTGCGTCCCATTCCTACAGCTGCTGCAGCCCTCACTTCAAATGAATCCAGTGCCTTCTTCATCCCTGATATCCCATCGGCCCTGATGCATCCAAGGTATATGATCTCGGAGCCCCTTCCGATCCTTCCTGATGCTTCCTTAAGGCTCATCGAAGGTATCCCTGTTTCTTCTGAGAGCATCCTGGAGTATTCCTCAGCGCTTCCTGTCTTTGATGTGTATACGATTGCCTTTATCATATGTCTTCCTTGACCGAGAATGTCCTGTAGAACAGGGAGGCATGCTCAGATAGGATCCTCATGCTCTCCTCCTCCTTTTCAGGATGCCTTTCGCATTCCTCTATCATCACCATGACAGGGGATCCATACATGACAGCAAGAGTCCTTGGGTCTTCATCCCTGATCATGCCTGCGTCCATGAGCCTTCTGAAGAGCGCTGTATGGTAGTCATACATCGAATCAACGAGGAAGCTGCTGTAGAGCGATGCTATGTCACTGTCCCTGAACTGCTCGATCATAAGCAGCCTGCGGAGCATTGAGAATTCCTCGTCATGGAGAGAGTAGGATGCAAAGGATCTAAGCTTCCCTGCAAGCACATCGGGTGTGATGACTGCAGAAGACAGGTCCTCTGGAAGCTTTATCGAATCAATGAACTCCCTGAACCTTGATTCTGCTTCATCTATTATGCTCTGGAAAATCTCCTTCTTGCTTCTGTAGTGCTTGTATAGCGAAGGTGCCTTGATGCCCACGCTCTCTGCAATATCGCTGACAGTGACTCCATCATATCCCTTCAGGGAGAAGAGCCTGAGGGCCTCATGCATGATTCTATGCTTTGTATCATTCTGGCTAATACTCATTAGCCCCACTATAGGCTAATAGCTATTAGCTGTCAATGCATCTATAAAGAAAAGAAAAATGAAATGGATATTCAGTTTTTCATCATTCCGTTTTAAGTGGAGCATTGTCAGCAGAATGCTTCCCAATGGCTCATCTGGAATCATTGGGGAGATGGCAGGAGCTGTATCCATGTTCGCCTTAGACTATGTCTTGGAATCGTACAGTGAGGATGGGTACAGGAAAAACGATTTCTGCTTTCCTGTTAGATGATTCAATCTATTATGTCTGATCCTTGTGCATTCAATAGAGCAGAGTGCTATAGTGCATAGAGAGGGGAATTCATGGCAGCAATTGCATTTCTTATCTTCATGTTCATTGCATTATCATTTCTTCGCTCTACGGGAAGCATGCATAAGGACAAAGGCAGGATAGGAGAGGACAGGGTCGATGCTATGCTGAAGAGATGCTTTTCCAGACATGATGCGTTCCTGCGTAATCTCTATCTTCCCTGGGAAGATGGAACAACAACGGAAATCGATGAGGTTGTTATCTCAGAAAGCGGGATCTTCGTAATAGAGGTCAAGAACTACAGTGGCTGGATATTCGGGAACCAGCGTGATAGATACTGGACACAGGTGCTGCCTTATGGGTATTCAGGCAGAAGCATCAGGAACAGGTTCCCAAATCCGATACTGCAGAATGGATACCACATAAGAAGCATAAGAAGGGTCCTTTGCGGGATAGACCTGCCTGTCCATTCGATTGTTGTTTTCTCAGATGACTGCGTCTTCAGGGATATCACCTACTTCCCGGATGGGGTTTCTCTTATTCATGAGGCTGATCTGAAAAGAACGATCAAGGATATCAGGGCTGAGTACAGGGGATGCCTTGATAACGAGATGGCCGATAAGGTAAAGAGACTGCTTCTGAAAGTCTCCCTGGATGGGGATGATGTTGAGGAGAATCATATCGAGAGCATCAGAAGAAAGCATGGGCATTATCACTCTGACGGGGATTGACGTTTCTCATAAGCCTGGAGCTGCATCGGGAAGCCTTCTGCTGATATAGATTTTGCAAATCATTTACATATGAAACAGCAATAAAAAAGGTTCTTCCGGAAATCTGTTGTTCAATAACAAGAATGAGATGAAATACAGGTGAAATGAGACTTAAAAAGAGCTGTATAGCATGGTAATCTGTAAGTGACCAAACTAAACAGGAGAACCATGAAATGCAGCTCAGCCAA
>JAXFQZ010000113.1:0-8505 GCA_034178685.1 Candidatus Ornithospirochaeta sp.
TCTCAGCTATTGCACCAAAGCCTGTTATATTCAGCTTCTGCCTTATCTTCTCGAGCGTTATGTGCCCCTGCGAGAAGGATGCGACCTGGTCGAATAGGGTGTATGCATCCCTCATCGATCCAGTCGATTCCTTCGCGATCCAGAAGAGGGCATCCTCGTCTGCTTCTATCGACAGGTCCTCAGCGGCGCTTCTCAGGCATGCTGTGATCTCATTCTGCCCGATCAGCTGGAACCTGAACTGCTGGCACCTCGATCTGATCGTTGCCGGAACCTTCTGGAGCTCTGTGGTCGCGAAAATGAATATGATGTACTCAGGCGGTTCCTCGATCGTCTTGAGAAGAGCATTGAAGGCAGAGGTGGAGAGCATGTGCACCTCATCGATTATGTAGATCTTGTACCTGGAGCTCTGCGGAGGGAAGAGGACCTCCTCCTTGATTGCCCTTATGTCATTGACGCTTGTGTTCGATGCGCCATCGATCTCTATTACATCTACGCTTGTGCCTGATGCGATCTCCCTGCATGAGTTGCACTCCCCGCAAGGATGGGCGCTCATGCCTCGCTCGCAGTTAAGGGCCTTGGCAAGAAGCCTTGCCGAGCTTGTCTTTCCGACGCCCCTGGGGCCTGAGAAGAGGTATGCGTGCGCTATCCTTTTCTCATTGATGGCATTCTCAAGCGTTGATACGACAAAGTCCTGCCCCACAAGACGATCGAAATCCTGAGGCCTCTTTCTCGTTGCTGTGACTTCGTATGCCATAAACCCTCCAGTCAGGATTATAGCATAATATAGCTATGAATCAGAAGTTCGGGGAGAGAAAAAAGGGATATGAAGCAAAAGGACGGATAAGCCATTGACACTCAATCCAGCAAAGCATGCGACTGGGCGTGGAAAAAGAGGAAAACCAATGGCATGCGATCCACAAGCATGCAGTCTCATGTCAAGCCTCTTTCTTTATAATGCTATGCAATGCAGGGATTTGCATGGTTCATTCATGGCTATGGGCCATAAGCATAATGGGAATAAAAAACAGCAGCAAATGGTCCAGGTCACATATGAAATCCTCTTACCGCTGCTACATTCCTGTCCTGACGGGGTTGGGAGGCACATATTGCCTGGTATCTGCTGCTGAATTACGGAGAGGGGGGGATTCGAACCCCCGAAGGCTTTTGACCTTACACGACTTCCAATCGTGCACCTTCGACCACTCGGACACCTCTCCAGTTGCGACAAAGGCAATTATAACCAAAGAGCATGGGATTGTAAATAGACGCTCAGGCTGTTAATCCCTCTTATTCCTTACGTGCTTCTTGATTGCCTCGAAGCTCTCTGCGCTGATCACATGCTCGATCCTGCATGCATCGACTGCAGCTGTCTCGGGCGATACCCCCAGCATCTCGAGCCAGCTCTTGAAGAGCTCATGTCGCTCGTAGATCCTCTCTGCGATCTCCCTTCCTGGAGGGAGAAGCGAGATGCATCCATCCTCGCCCATGCTTATGTATCCATTCTCCCTGAGGTTCTTCATAGCGATGCTGACGCTGGGCTTCGTTATCTTAAGGAAGCCCGCGATATCGATCGAGCGCACGATCCCATTCTGCTTTCTCTCAAGTATCAGAATTGATTCAAGGTAGTTTTCTGCCGATTCCTGGATTCTCATGCTTATGAAGATAGCATTTCAGATCGGAGCAAGCAATGATTATGGGAGTTTATTGACATTCATTATAAGTTAGTGTAATCTAACTCATGTAGGTTAGGCATCACTAACCATCAAAGGAGCATTAGATGCCGCTGACACTTCTTTCTAAAGGAGAGCGCAGGCAGATCTGCCGCGTAGGAGGGTCTGCAGAAACCAGGAGGTTCCTCGAAAGCCTTGGCTTCGTATCAGGAGCCGATGTTGAGATCGTGAACGAAATCGGGGGGAATATGATCGTGAATATCATGTCCTCGCGTGTAGCCATCAATAAGGATATGGCAAAGCATATACAGATTTGAGGTAAGCATGACACTAAGGGATGCATCGATCGGATCTACAGTCAGGGTGCTGAAGATCAATGGAGAGGGTGCCTACAGGCACAGGATCATGGATATGGGAATCACTAAGGGAACTGAGCTCTATGTAAGGAAGGTAGCACCTCTCGGGGACCCTGTGGAGCTAACGGTGCGCGGCTATGAGCTCTCGGTCAGGAAGGACGATGCTGATTGCATCATCGTGGAGGCTGTATGAGAATAGCATTGGCAGGAAACCCGAACTGCGGAAAGACCACTATGTTCAACGCGCTCACAGGAGCGAACCAGTATGTCGGCAACTGGCCAGGCGTGACTGTCGAGAAGAAGGAAGGCAGGATCAAGGGAAAGGACATCACGGTTACAGACCTTCCTGGAATCTACTCCCTTAGCCCATACACGCTTGAGGAGACTGTCAGCAGGAAGTACCTTGTATCTGAGAGGCCCGATGTGATCATCGACCTTGTGGATGCAACGAACATCGAGAGAAATCTCTATCTCACAACACAGCTATTGGAGATCGGGATTCCGGTGGTTATTGCTCTGAATATGTCGGACCTCCTTGAGAAGAAGGGACTGAGGATAGATGAGGCAAAGCTCTCTTCTGCTCTTGGATGCCCTGTAGTGAAGACATCGGCTCTGAAGAAGCAGGGGCTTGATGAAGTCATAAACACGGCTATGAAGCTTTCAATAGATGGATGCATCCAGAAAAGCGCAGCTGTCTTCCCTGCGGATATCGAGAAGAGGGTCGTTGCGATCGAGAACGCAATCGGAGGCGTCTCCTCCAGATGGTATGCAGTCAAGGCTCTCGAGAACGACTCTGCGGCGCTTGAGGGATTCTCCATTCCTGCAGATGCCGGAAAGAGCATCGAAGCGCTCAGGTCCGAGCTCGAGGAGGCACTCGATGACGATATTGAGTCGATTGTCACCGATTACAGGTACAAGTACATCCAGAAGGTAGTGGAGAAGTGCGTGAAGAAGCCTAAGGAGAAGCTTACGCTCTCCGATAAGATCGACAGGGTCGTTACAAACAGGATCCTCGGGCTTCCTATCTTCGTCCTTGTCATGTTCGTCGTGTACTACATAAGCGTCACTACGATTGGAACGCTTGTAAGGGACTGGACGAACGATGTATTCGTAGGAGGGATCCAGGAGGCAGTGGGCGGATGGCTCTCAGGAGTAGGAGTCAGCGATGTGATCGTAAGCCTGTTCGTAGACGGAGTCATCGGAGGAGTCGGAGCTGTGATAGGATTCGTTCCGCAGATGGCGATACTCTTCCTGTTCCTCTCGTTCCTTGAGGACTGCGGCTACATGGTCAGGATCGCATTCGTCATGGATAGGGTATTCAGGCACTTCGGGCTTTCAGGAAAGTCGTTCATACCTCTGCTGATCTCATCTGGATGCGGAGTGCCGGGAATCATGGCCTCAAAGACCATCGATAACGACAATGACAGACGCCTTACGATCATGACTGCTACATTCATCCCATGCGGAGCAAAGCTGCCTGTGATTGCCCTCATGGGAGGCGTGATGGCAGGCTATGCTTCAGGCAGCTATGAGGCTGCTGGAGTGGTAGCGCCTCTTATGTACTTCATCGGCATCATCGCAGTGCTTGTCTCGGCGATCATGCTGAAAAAGACAAAGCCTTTCTCAGGAAAGCCTTCCCCGTTCGTAATGGAGCTCCCTGAATACCACGTTCCTTCTCCTAAGACGCTATTGATCCACGTATGGCAGAGAGTGAAGGGATTCCTGATCAAGGCTGGTACGATAATCTTCGTTGTCTCTGTTGTGATGTGGTTCCTCTCATCCTTCGGATTCAGCGATGGCTTCGGACTTGTCGAGGATAGCGCGGATTCGATCCTCGCTGCTATCGGCAATGCGATCGCTCCTCTCTTCATCCCTCTCGGATTCGGCTCATGGCAGCCGGTTGCATCGCTTCTTTCCGGATTCGCTGCAAAGGAAGCTATCGTCTCCACAATGGGCGTTCTTGCCAATGTCCATGGGGATGTCGAGGATGCGGTTCTGGTAGCTGAGAACATCGCAGCATGGTTCCCGACAGCAGTTGCTGCATTCTCGTTCCTCATCTTCAACCTCCTGAATTCCCCTTGCTTCGCCGCAATCGGAACGATGGCAGAGCAGATGCACTCGAGGAAGTGGTTCTGGTTCGCGATCCTGTACCAGAATGCATTCGCATACTGCGTATCGCTGATGGTGTACCAGTTCGGCAAGCTTATAGTCCTCGGTTCCTTCGGAGCAGGCACGGTCGCTGCCTTCATAGTGCTGGCTTTCATGCTGTACATGCTTGTAAGGAAGGACCCGTATCATGATAGGATAGCAAGAAGAAGCGTAGAGGTCGCATGATATGGCAGATATTATAGTGATAGCAGTAGTTGTAGCGGCTGTGGTGCTTGCGGTTTTCAAGATCGTCCGCGATAGGAGAAGCGGCAAGTGCACAGGATGCGGAACAGACACAGGATGCAGCAAATGCTGCTGCTGTAGCAAGAATAAGGATGATTTGCCAAGATAGGCAAGGAAATAGGCATAATAGGACTCTGAGGGTGCTTCGGCACCCTCTTTTCTGCATTATCATCAATCTGCCTTCTTCGGGCCATAGCGCGCGATAAGGCCTTTATCCATCGCTCTGCCCTATTCCCGCCGATAGGCATGATGGATGATATCAGGTGATCTTAGAGTTCGTTCCCAAGCGATCGGCAATCGCCTGAAGCATCAGATATAGTATCATCCCTGCGTCTTGAAGCACTAAGCAAGAGGGAATATGCAGAAACCATGAATACCACAGTAGAAGCACCTTCTTCCAGGGAAGAGAGCATCATTGCTGATTGGATATTCGGCAATCAGTTTTTCAATGCGGTTATCGGGACAACAAACACTCCATCCTTCCTTTGATATGCTGCATTGGACATGCCGCAGATCACTGCCAGCACGGAAGGAGCTTTTCCTCCATCTGCAGCGATTCTATCCCTGATTCTGATAAGGTTCTCAGCTGCCTTGTCGATTTGCCTTGCACCGAGCTTGATTTCAAAAGCACACCATCGGCCATCTTTTAGCTCTACTACTGTATCAATCTCCTCATTTGCATAATCCTGGTAGTGGAATACTTCTGCACCAAAGGATTCAGCATAGATCCTGATATCCCTTTCACACAGCGCTTCGAACATGAATCCGAAGGTCTCAAGATCGCCAATAAGCCTTTCAGGTGTCAGATTCAGCAATGCACAGGGAAGTGAAGGGTCGCAGAAGTGGCGTTTTTCTGCCATTTTGACTCTTGCTGATGATCTGATGCTAGAAGAAAATGGCTTAAGGTTGTCTATAAGATACAGCCTTTGGAATACATCCAGATATTTACTGACTGTATCATAGTCTACGGATTCTTTATCTGCATCCTTGATATCGCTTTCCAGTTTCTTCTTTGATGCAGTGGTGCTTTCGTTTCTCGCAAGAGAGCGCAATAGAAGCTTCATCTTTTCAGTATCATACATGATACCATCTATTTTCTGAGCATCTTCAGAAAGAATCGTATCAATATAAGACAGAGCAACAATCCTTGCATTTTCAATCGGAAGCTCAAGTGCACCTGGAAAACCACCACGTACAATGAAGTGTGCTAGTTCCCTCAGCGATACTTCCCCAGTTAGAGAAGGTTTTATTCTTCCTTCGCAGAGTTCTTCAAGTGAAATAATTCCTGAGGAATCACCTGATTCATAAAGAGACATGGTCCTCAATCTCAGCCTTCCGATTCTTCCTGAACCACTATGCACTCTCTTCTCTTTTCTTTTAGGAGTGGATGATCCTGTTAGGATAAACTGTCCTTTCTCTCCACGTCGATCGACTTCATACCGGACTGCATCCCATATTTCTTCAACTTCCTGCCATTCGTCGATCAGCCGTGGCGTTTCCCCTTCAAGTATCATTGAGGGATCCAGTTCTGCAAGTCTTCTGTTCTGGAAGTGATTGGATGAATCGGCGATAAGGAATTCGCTATTTGCATGATATGATGAAATCCAGGTCTTCCCACACCACTTCGGGCCCTCTATGCTTACAGCTCCAAAGGATTCAAGATATCTTTCAAACTGTGCATCCATTATCCTTGGTTTGTATTTCTGGGTATTAGCTATTTTAGACATTCATCATACCTCTTCATTCCAGATATAGCCTAAGTGTAATCCAATCCGGAGTATCTGTATATATTATTCGGCAATATTTGAATAAATGATTCGGTAAAATTATTAATTATTATTCGGTAATATTTAAAAGAATAATTCGGTAAAATTCTCTAAAATCATTCGGCATTATTCAGAAAGAACATTCGGAGTTAGTCATCACTATAAATGGCGCGATATACCCGCTGCAAAAACCAGGCTTTGGTGATTGCTTCATCAGCGATTCTGAAAGGCAGGACATATGCTGAAGAAAATCGGATACATTCTCACATCAAACAGAAGGACCCTCAGGGAGAAGAACGACAAGGCCAAGGATGGCAGGAAAGCCAATCTCGATGACAGGTTATTTGACATAGGAAAGCCTTTGGCTACAGAGACAGCGTTTGATTCTTTTTGAATTCATGGATGAAAGCAGGAGGGAATATGCCAGAAACATTGATCCCGCAGTATCCACCATGATTGAACAATTCATCAATGATTCCGTCATGCTGCCATTTGATTTGCTCATAAAAGACATGCTGATTTCATATGATGCCATGCGATGATTTCAATTGGTTAGAAAAAAGCCCTGGATCCTCGGACCCAGGGCATTCGGAGTGATAGGGATTCGAACCCTAGAACGCCATAAAGACGTTACCAGATTTCGAGTCTGGCTCCTTCGACCTCTCGGACATCGCTCCTTACTCCTCGTAATATTAGCAGAGCATCGATTTCTTTTCAATGGAGGAAAGGGCTTTAAGCGTGAATCCAGATGAAGTACTATCGTTGATATGGAAAGAGACGAATTCATAGCAGGAATCATCGATCAGGGATGGTCTGAAGCAGGAAGCAGCGATGATAGCGTTCTGGCATTCGAGCGCGAAGGCACATTCATATTCGTGTTCAGCGACTCAGTGAAGGATAGCCTCTATTCGCCAGAGTGGTCTGTCGCCTTCAGCGAGATAAAGCTCACAAGAAGCAGAAGGCACTATTTCGAGATAGAGAAGAAGGATGGTACTTCGATCGAGGTCCTCTCGGAGGATGATATCGAAATAGGCTGCATGGGCTGATGGATCTCTCGTACCTATTGCGCACATGCGCTCAATCCGATATAAGCAGGGTCTTCTGCAAAGGCAATACCCTCATCCTTCCGCTGAGCCATGAGGGCCTGAGCGTGAGATACACGCTCTGCAGCTCGTCTATCAGCGCTGATGTCCTTACTGAGGATGGCGATGAGTATATGCTTTTCAATGTATCCACACCTCCTGGTGCGTTCGTATCCATGCTCCGCCAGGAGGCTGAGGATAAGCTCAGAATCCTCCTCTCATCTTCTGCATCAGAGAAGGATGCTTTCATATCCTATATCGAAGGAAAGTATGGCGTAGTGCCCGATTACCCCTGGGAGGGTGATGGCTCAGCTGTCTTCAGGGTCCCTGAAAGCGGGAAGTGGTTTGCGCTTCTGATGAGGATCCCTGCATCGAGGCTTGGCTTTGGGGATAACTCGCTTATAACTGTCGTGAATCTCAAGCACGATAGCTACGATATCCCCTCAGTGATCGACAGGAAAACAGTCTTCCCTGCATGGCATATGTCGCGCACGCACTGGATCACAGTGCTCCTTTCTGCCGAAAGCGACTGGGAGAATATCGGGAAACTGGCCGATCGGAGTTATCTCCTTGTGAAGGAAAAGCATGGGAAAAAGAATAAAAGAGGCTGATTCAAATCAATAACCTGTTGCTATATATCTAATTAACTGCAGATTCTTGATCTTTTTCATTTTTTTTACTTCTATTTAAAGCGCGTTCCTTGCCAGTTGACAGCAGTCATTGAGAATACAGCTAACTTGAAAGGAGACAAAAGATGAAGAAACTCATTATCTCCTTGATGCTTGCTCTTTCTGTATTCTCATCATTTGCACAGGCAGAGACAGAAAGCATCAGCCCTTCATACGTGGCTCAGAATGCCGATCCGAAGTACATCTTCATGTTCATAGGAGATGGTATGTCAGCGCCTCAGATCAATGCAGCGCAGATCTTCAATGGAACGAACGTCCCGGGGAACATCGATGTCCATGTCCCCAAACGATGCAGTGCCCTCTTGCTGCAATGGCCGTTGCGGCTATTGGATCCGCTTTCTCCGCTATGCTAATGCTTTTCATAGCCGAGATGATCATCAAGCTTGCCCTCCAGCATCTCCTGCAGCATTGGAGAGAACATATCCTTGAACATGTCCTCGATGTCTTTGACGCTCTTGGAATCAAACTCATCAATGAGCTTTTAGATCAGTTCCTTCCTTTCCGGGCTCAGCTGTTTTTTTGGCTTCTTTGACATATTAAAACTCCTATGC
>JAXFQZ010000147.1:0-2271 GCA_034178685.1 Candidatus Ornithospirochaeta sp.
AAATCGCATGGGTAGATATCGCCATTGCTCTCTGCAACGTACTGGATAGAGCAGTGCCCTGCCATATCGCATGCCTCAGGCTCTGCTCCCATCAGCATCGAGACATAATTGTCGAAGTGGCGTACTGAGACATAGAGGCCATGCGTGAATGCATCGAACCAGAGGTCGAAGAGCTTTGTCAGGAACATCCTGTAGTCATCTGAGGATATCGAGTAATCCTTCCCTGATCCCTCTATCGGGTCCATGCATGGTATGTACTGCTGGAAGTATATCCTTCTATCAAGAAGATACTTCCAGACTGACTCTATGTTGTCTGCAACGAGCTTTGTAACGACAATGAGGACATTGAACTTCACATTCTCCTTCTCAAGAAGCCTTATTGTCTCCATCACCCTGTCAGCTGTCCTGCTTCCGTTCTCTCCATGGCGAAGCACATCATGTATCCTTCTCGATCCATCGAATGAGACACCGACAAGGAAGTCATTCTCCCTGAAGAAGGCAGCCCACTTCTCATCTATTATGTAGCCATTGGTCTGGAATGCATGCGTAAAGACGGTATCGGGAGCAAGTTCCTTCTCCTTTTCAAGGAAGGAAGAGATGAAATCCAGCCCTGCAAGGCTTGGCTCACCGCCCTGGAATGCGATCATCGCGTTCTCAGCCTCCTCCCCTATCCTCATGATCAGAGCTGCGGCAGTCTCCTCGCTCATTATCCTGTTTCCGCCATTCTCCCTATGCTCCATCTCATCGCGGTAGAAGCAGTACTCGCACCTCATGTTGCATAGCCCTGAGGCAGGCTTGACCATCACAACGATATTCTTCCTTCTCTGTTTCATCCCATCATCCTCCGGATCTATCTTCCCTGCTTCACGCACCAGTACCAGTAATCCTGTCCTTTATCGTCATCAATGCCATGTACGATGACCTCGCATCTGAGGAAGCCATCCCTTGCTATGGCTTCCCTTACCTTTTGATAATATGCTCCAAGGTCGCCTTCTGCTGAGAAGCACTTGTTATCGAAGCTGAAGACATATGGAAACGAGTTCACGCCTGAAGCAGGAAGCACTGCAGCCCTTCCCTTGTACATGACTCCGTTGACAGCAACCATGATATGGACCTCATCCTCGAAGTAGAAGACCGAGTCGTTCTTCTCTATGCTTACTGCGATGCTCTCATCGGAGATGCTCAGGGATAGCCTCGCCTCGGAGCCAGCCTTACCAGCACTTATATAATATGATGAATGGTTATCAGAGACGAGGCCGAGAGGAAGCTGGATTCCTCCTGCATGCAGCAGCGATGTCAGAACCAGTACAATGGATAATGCTAATGCTTTCTTCATGCATTCATTCTACATGAGGACATCTGTTTATAGAAGCAATATGACTGCCTGATAGGGGCAAAGAAGATCCCTGGCATCGAGGACCTCCGCGATGAATCCGATCTCTAATGGGTTATCGCTGCAGTTCATAATTAAAAGCACTGTGAAGTGCATTATTGAAAAAACACTCTATATGACCATGAATGCCATTCAGTGACTATCAGAGCTTGAGGACGAAAGAGTGCTTGCACTCACCGGAAAACTAGAATGCAGGCAGAGATTCTTTTCCGATGCAATCGTGGTGATACGGGAAGAATAAAGAGCATTCTCTATCGTAAGCTCAGGAAAATATATCATCTCTTCGTTGCTGACAGAATCTATGACAGCTCCCGTAATAAGCCTGGGCATAGAGGTAATCAAAGCTGAGGCATGAAAAAGATAAGCCAGGACCTGAATCGATCCTGGCTTATTACCGGCGATCGGAATCGAACCGATAAGGGATTGCTCCCGGCAGATTTTGAGTCTACTGCGTCTACCAATTCCGCCACGCCGGCCTATTGGAACAAGAGAAGAATAACAGCTATGAAGAGTAAAATCAACTCAGGGCTTTTTCCTTTTCCTTTTTTCATCCTATCTAAGCAATGCAATAGTTTTATTCATTTGAATATTTTCCGTTCTCTCCCTCTCTAATTATTCTCCTTACACAGAGAGGGAGAGTTTTCCAATCATGGACCATTCACAATCCCAGGACGATGATCCCTCTGATCCTGATTGAAAAATTATGGCAAATTGCACCATTTTATTCAAAGCTTGCGGCATCAGGAGGAATGCACTATAATATTGAAGAAAATTGGCATATTTACCATAAATATTCAATCGGAGAGCAAGCTATGGAAATCAAGAGGGACTTCTATCTAGATAAGCTCAAGAGCAGGATGCACAACGGACTTATCAAG
>JAXFQZ010000165.1:0-3132 GCA_034178685.1 Candidatus Ornithospirochaeta sp.
TCCAGTACGTGGCAATTACGGATGGAGGAACAATCAGGCCGCATAGGATGAGCTTATGGGAGACCCTGGAGAGGATTCCCTGCCTTCTCTGGAGGATGTACCCAGTCATTGACGACACAAGCACCAGGAGAGCGATCGAGACGACTGTGAGCTTCACTGAGTTCCACATCGACCTCAGGAAGAGGTTCTTGCTGTAAGTGAGAACGTACTTGTAGTTCTCGGCTATCTGCCACTTGGAAGGCAGGGAGAGATTAAGCCTTGCAGCCTCTCCCTTCGTCTTGAAGGAGTTGATCACGATGAAGTAGAAGACGACCCAGTGCGTGAAGAACGTAACGATCACAGCAAGAAGCTGGCCTATAGTGGAGCCGAGATTGCGCTTTGAGATTTTCATAGATTGACCTCCCTCTTGCTTATGAAGCTGTTAAGCGGGAATATGATCACCGAGATTATTACGAACTGGATCACAGAGCCGCATGTCGCAAGACCGAACATGCCCTGTCCGAAAAGCTTGTATATCGATAGTCCGAGGACCTGGGTTGCGAATCCCGGACCGCCTTCTGTCATGGTAAGGATGAGCTCGTAGCTCTTGAGGCCTCCGATAAGGGAGAGCGTGAATACAGTGTTGATGGATGCAACAAGAAGCGGAAGCGTTATATAGAAGAACTTCTGGAACCTGTTTGCGCCATCTATCTGGGCTGCCTCGAAATAGTCGGCAGGAATTGCCTGGATTCCTGCGATGTAGATGACCATCGTTACTCCGATTCCCTTCCAGAAATCGACGATTATCACAGAGAACATCGCTATATCGGGATTCGTGAGCCATCTGATCTTCCCTACCCCGAAATTTGCAAGGAATGCATTGAGTATCCCGTTCGGGTGCATCAACGATGAGAATGCGACGCCAACGACAACGAAGCCAAGAAGCGTCGGGAAGTAGAGCAGCGTCTTGAGGTATCCCTTTGCCTTTGTATAGCGGCCAGTGAGCCCCAGTGCGATGAACAGCCCGAGGATCACCTTCGAGAGGCTTGTCGAAAAAGCATATATGAAGGTGTTGATCAGGGATGTGCGAAGCGACACCATCGAGAAGAAGTCCCTGAAGTTCGCAAGCCCGATGAATTCGGCCGATACGAAATCCCACCTCGTAAGAGCGAAATAGAACGAACAGAAAGTAGGGATGATGAAGATTATTAGATATATCAGAAGACCTGGGGCCGCCATCCACAGCCGATACATATTCCTATTTGTCTTATTCATTATAATACCCTGTTATCCGGCGGCAGTGCCGCCGGATGGAAATGAATCAAACCCAGCCAGGAAGGCCAAGCTGCCTTGCGCTGATTGCGTTATCCTTCTCGATAAGAGCAACTGCCTCTTCTGCTGTGATCATGCCAGCTGCGAGCTGGGAGCAGATGTTAGGCTGATCGGAGCCCTTGATCGGGCACTTGTACTCGAATACGGAAGTGGATGCCTTCTCAACCCATGACTGGACCTCAACGAGAGCTGAGTATACATCTGCGTTTGCATCGAATTCGATTCCATTGAGCATGAATGCGCCTGTAGGCTTCTGAACCTTGACATACTCATTCACAGCTTCGCTTGTCGTTACGAACTCGAGGAACTTGAGAGCAAGCTCTGGCTCCTTTGCGTAGTTGGACATGAAGTATCCGATAGGAAGCCATGAGGAGACTCCCCTGTTCTCCGGATCCTTGTCAGGAAGCGGGAAGAACCCGATATCATCGATCTTGTCAGGTGCAACCTGGTTGATGGTTGTAAGGATGTTCGTCCTGATGATCGACATAGCAGCATCGCCATCGGAAAGAAGCATAGCCACATCCTCGACTGTCGAGCTCATAGCATCCTCATTGAGGTAACCCATTGTAACCAGGTCATAGAGCTTCTGGAGTCCGTATACGAATGCAGGGCTGTCAGAGAGCTTGATCTCGTTCTTCGTATAAAGCTCAGCAAACTGAGGATTCTCCTGCTCGACATAGTAGTAATCCATCAGGAAAGGAACCTGGCAGAGGGACTGCTTTGAGTTTGGGTGAGCTACAGGAATGATACCCTTGGCCTTGAGGTCAGCGCAGACAGAAAGGAACTCGTCCCATGTCGTAGGAATGCTGATTCCATTCTTCTCAAAGACCTTCTTGTTGTAGAATACGCCACCGACATTGGAAGGAGCTGTAGGAACAGCATAGTACTTTCCATTCATCGTACCAGCATCAAGGAAAGCCTGATCGACGTTCTTGATCCATGGCTGGTCATTGAGAGGATAGCAGTTTGCTTCAGGGTTGGACTGCGTCAGGAGTGCTCCAACAGATGCTCCGAAGACATCAGGAAGAGCATGCGTTGCAGCCCTCATGAGCCTGAGGTTCTCGCCTGCTGTGCCAGTTGGGATAACCTCAACCTCTACAGTGCATCCGTATTTCTCCTCGAAAGCCCTTACCTGAGCCATCTGAGCCTCATACTCGCCTTCCTTGTTCTGGATCATCAGGGTAAGCGTCTTTCCCTCGAACTCCTTAGGAGCCTTTGCTGGTGCTGATTCAGCTGAGCCATTAGCAAAGCACATTCCAGCAAAAAGCATGAAAACCAAGCACAATGATAGAATTCTTTTCATTCCGATCCTCCTTTTTTCGAACTGAATATTCTTGCTTTTTTCTTATGATAGGCAGGGAAATACATGCATGCAATTGGCATTATTTCAATTATAATTGCCAGATTTTCATGTTATCATGTTGCCATGGATGAAAAATACCTTGAATTCATTAACAGATTTTCACATCTGACAGATGAAGAGCTTCACTATAAGACGCTCTATCAGCAGGGCTATCTGCCCACTGTTCCCGATTACATCAAGGAGCCCAAGGATCTGATGCATAACGAGGATGCATACATCCCGAATGGAGAGATCACGATAAGAAAGCATCCATGCTATCTTCCCAACTACATCCATGACCACGCATTCCTGGAAATACCTATGGTCCTCAGGGGAAGATGCAAGCAGCGCTTCTACGGCAGGGAATTCATGATGGAAGAAGGCGATGCGCTTATTATCGCACCAAGGACATACCACTCAATATCCGTATTCGAGGATGACACAGTCACGATCAACCTTCTGGTGAAGATGGAGACGCT
>JAXFQZ010000002.1:0-15640 GCA_034178685.1 Candidatus Ornithospirochaeta sp.
CAAAGAGCGGTCCTAGCGCCTTGCAGTATCCAAGCCATGTCCCATAGGCTGCTATGTACTTGTCGTGCGCGTCCTTATCTGGGACAGCGCTCCTTGAGTCATCGAACTCGAGATGCTCCGATACGACAGATGCTATATCGCGCCCCTCATGAACAGAAAGCGCCTGAAGCACAGCGCCGAAGGCAGCAGCCTCCCCGACCTTAGGAACCCTTACAGGGCATAGCGTGAGGTCTGCGATCAGCTGACGCCAGAAAGCGCTTTTCGAGCCGCCTCCTGTGAGCGTAATGGCCTTTATATCCATTCCAAGCTCACGGAACGCCTCTATTCCGAGCAGGAACTCATAGCTCACGCCTTCATAGGTTGCGCGCGCGATGTTCTCCCTTGTCACATTGATCGTATCCATTCCGGCAAGAACACCCTTTCCATGCGGGTAATCAGGGATTCTCTCACCATTGAAGAACGGGAGCATCACAAGGCCGCCAGCGCCTATCCCGGCAGATGCGGCTTCCTTGTCAAAGCCGTCCACATCCAGCCCCATCTCCTTTCTCATGATCCCTGATGCGACTGTGCAGTTCATAGTGCAGAGAAGCGGAAGATACATTCCTGTGGAGGATGCGAACGATGCAAGCCTTCCCTTCCTGTCGACCATTGGGAATGAGGAGGTTGCGAAGAGCGTGCCCGATGTACCGAGGCTCATCGTAACGATTCCGTCTGAGACGCTTCCGGTTCCGATAGCGCTCATCATGTTGTCCCCTCCTCCCGATACCACAAGGGCCGACTCAGGGATGCCGAACTGCTCAGATGCCTTCTTATCCACATTTCCTATCACCTCGGCATTCATCGAGATAGGAGGGAGCTTCGATACAAGGTCATCCGAGATCAGCGAGCATATCCTCTCATCCCACCTGGATGTGTAGATGTTCATCAGCCCTGTACCCGACGCATCGCCCCTCTCCATCACAGCCTTTCCCGTGAGGTAGTAGTTCAGGTAGTCATGAGGGAGAAGCACATAGCGCATCTTTCTATAGAGATCGGGGAATGCCTTCCTGAAATGGAGGATCTTGCTTGCTGTGTAGCCCGGGAGTATAGGGTTGCCTATCTCTTCCACGAGCTTATCCCTGCCACCATAAGCAGCCTCAAGCTCATCGCACTCCTTCTTGGTGGAGGTATCGCACCAGAGCTTCACAGAGGACAGCACCGATCCATCTTCCCCTACAGGCACAAAGCCATGCTGCTGGCCCGAGACTGAAATGAGGCCTATTCCGGATCTTACAGATGCATCAAGCTTAGAGAAGCAGTCATCAAGCGCATCGATCCACCATGAAGCCTCCTGCTCCCTGGAGCCATCCGATCCCGACCTGAGATCAAGAGGTGAGGATGACTCGCCTGCTACCTTCTTTCTTTCGCTGTCGTATACGACTACCTTTATCGACTGAGTTCCTGCATCAATACCAGCTATCAGCATATTCATCCTCCTTGAAACGGCATTTTCTCATTATATACCTGCATAAGCTACGCAGCACTAGGAGAATCAGACCATCAGAAAACCGGACAATTCCTGACAAACACACGTCTTTATCTTTTCGTGCTCGTGCACGATTACATTTTCATTCTCTTTTCCCATTCATGCAAGCTTTTTCCTTCTTGCCTTGAGGAAAAGAGTTGCATTGAATATAATGGCGCAAGGGAGGGCGTTTATCATGAGAATGTCCAGAATGTTTTCCAAGACCCTTAGGGAAGCACCTAACGGAGCTGACTGCAAGGGATATGAATATCTGTTGAGAGCTGGCTACATCAGGCAGATGGGAGCCGGTATATTCTCTCTACTGCCACTGGGCTTCAGGGCAGTCACGAAGATACAGAACATCGTCAGAGAGGAGATGAATGCAATCGGGGCCGAGGAGATCCTCATGCCTCTGGTAAACCCTGCCGATATCTGGAAGGAGACAGGCCGCTACTACTCGATCGACAAGGAGATGAGCCGCTTCAATGACCGCGTGGGAAGGGATATGGTCCTTGCAATGACCCATGAGGAGGCTGTCACCGATATAGCAAGAGGGGAGATCGACTCATACAAGAGGCTTCCGCTCCTTGTATACCAGATCCAGACCAAGTGGAGGGACGACCCAAGGCCAAGGGCAGGACTGATAAGAGTAAGGGAATTCACGATGAAGGACTCCTACTCATTCGATCGCGACTATGAGGGACTGGACAAGGTATACAGGGCCCACTACAAGGCATACTTCAGGATCTACTCAAGATGCGGCCTGCCTGTCATCGCAGTCGGAGCCGACTCGGGAATGATGGGAGGAAAGGTCTCACACGAATATATGTACCTATCCCCTATCGGAGAGGATACGATCATCTACTGCCCTGAGTGCGGATACACAGCAAACCGCCAGGTGGCATCCTTCAGGAAGGAATACCGCAAGGAGGAGATGAAGGCGATAGAGAAGATCGCAACGCCTCATTCGAAGACAATCGAGGACCTTGCCGGATACCTTGGCATTGGCGCTGAGAAGACAGCAAAGTGCGTCTTCATGGTCGGCTCATTCATCAACGACAAGAACGGAGAAGAGACGGATAAGCTCATCGTCGCAGTAATCAGAGGAGACCTGGAAGTAGAGGAATCCAAGCTTTCGAATGCTGCTAAGGCGAACTCGATAAGACCTGCGCATGAGGAGGAGATCAGAGCATGCTCAATGGTACCGGGATACGCATCCCCTATCGGAGCAACCGGCAGCTTCATATGCATCGTAGATGACTCCGTAGCTGAGTCGAGCAACCTCGTTGCAGGCGCAAACGAAGAGGGCTACCACTTCATCAACACAAACTATGGAAGGGACTACAATGGCATTGTCGCAGATATCGCATCAGCGCGCGATGGCTTTGCATGCCCTGAGTGCGGAAGGCCTCTCAAGGCATCGAAGGGAGTCGAAGTAGGAAACATATTCCAGCTCGGAACCAGGTACTCCGAGGCAATGAACTGCACATACCAGGATGAGGAAGGAAAGCAGAAGCCTGTGATCATGGGCTCCTACGGAATAGGAATCGGAAGGCTTCTTGCATGCCTTGCGGAGGAGTACAACGACGAAGGCGGCCTATGCCTGCCTATCTCGGTTGCTCCTTACCAGGTCCACCTCGTATCCCTCGTGAAGGACAACGAGGTCGGAGAGAGGATCTACCAGGAGCTTGAGAGAAGCGGGATCGAGGTTCTCTACGATGACAGGAAGGAGACAGCAGGAGTCAAGTTCGCTGATGCAGACCTGATCGGAGTCCCAATAAGGATCACTATCGGCAACAGGAGCCTCAAGGAAGGCAAGGTCGAAGTCAAGTACAGAGCAACCGGTGAGAGCACAAGCTACCTCGTTGCGGACCTTGTTGATGAGATAAAGGCCGAGATAGCGAAGGAACAGAGAAAAATAGACGACAATATAGTCGAGAAGGAGCTTTGAGGCAATGAGGCTATGGGTTTCCCATATGCCTCATTTTTTTGCATATGGAGAAGACCATTCATTTCAGCAGATACTTCCAGGCCGGAGCGAACCTGACAAGGAGGCTTACTGTGCCGCGCTGGCGCTTTTCAGGCCCGTTCGACAAAGCCTCTCTCACGCTATGGCAGGAGAAGGCCCGCAAGGCGCTCAGGAAGGATCTGGGTATAGCAGCGATTGAGAAAAGCGCAATCAGGCCAAGGCTCGATGCATCTGTCATTGAGAGAAAGGAAATCGGGAGCGGGATCATCAGGGAGAAGGTTATTCTCTCGATAGAAGATGATTACGACATACCGATGTACATACTGATCCCTGAGAACCCGAAAAGCTCATTCCTGACGCTTGCCGGCCACCATTCCACAGGAAAAGCAGGAACCGCAGGCGCTGCTGACTGCCAGTGCACACTCGATATGATCGAGAAGCACGGCTATGACTATGGCCTGCAGCTTGCAAGGAGGGGCCATGCTGCGATCTGCCCGGACCCAATCGGGCAGGGAGAGCGAAGGGAGGGCCCTGTGGCAGGGGATGAGTACGATCGGTACCACTCTGCATCATGCCTATACCTATCAAGGAAGGCAATCGCGCTGGGCTTCTCGCTTCCTGGCCTCATGGCGTATGAGAATATGAGGATCCTGGATTACATCCTGACCAGGGAAGACCTTCCTCACGATATCAATGCAATCGGATTCTCAGGAGGAGGAATGCAGGCGCTGTACCTTTCAGCCCTCGACCTGAGAGTGCAGCATACGATCATCTCAGGCTACTTCTACGGAGTCAGGGATTCGCTGATGATAGCGGGCAGCAACTGCAGCTGCAACTTCGCTCCATCCCTGTTCTCGGACTTCGACATGGGCGATACAGCAGGGCTCATCGCTCCTCGGCGCCTGACTATCCAATCAGGGGTTGACGACCGCCTCAATGGACAGAGAGGCATCGAGAACGTCATCGAGCAGGTGAAGCTTGCGAACAGGGCCTATGCTGTCTTCGGAGAGAGAATCGAGCATGACATAAGGATGACAGGGCACTTTTTCTCAGCAGAGGTCCTTGACAGCATCTGACGAGTCCTCCCTCAGGAACTCCGTCTTCCAGTCCGTGAACTCTGCAGTGAATCCGCCTTCTGCGTATACTCCTGCAGCTGCTCCTGTGAACCTCTTTCCCTTCCTGAGTCCCTCGCTGGCAAGGTAGACTGCATTCTCTGCCTTCATTTCCTTCCCCATCGCAGAGAAGAACCTATCCTTGCCGCGGCACTCCTGCCTGAGGACTATCTGAGAGGGAGCATCATCAAGGAGTATGGACTCCTTCTGTATATAGCCATCCCCGCAATAGGCTTCGAGGATGAGAGAGTGCTTCCCGTCCTTCAATGCAACCCCGAACTTTATATAGCTGTTCTCATCATAGTATGAGACCATTCCTGCGCTGCAGCCCTCTGTAACCGAGGAGAGGGAAAGCGTGCACTCAGCATTGAACGAGAACTCCTGCTGACGCTCGACGAGGATGCTCCTGCACTCCTTGCTGCATAGATCGTAGCCATGGCCTCTGAGAAAGAGGCTCTCCCCTTCCGTCCAGATATCGCTCTGGTCCAGGGGGCGGGATGAGGTCCAGAGCCTTCCCTTCCACTCAGGATAGACCGATATGCATCTGAATGTCCTCCTGCTGCCTGTGTCTGTAGGCCTTCGCGAGAACACGGCAGGCCCCTGCCCGTTGTTCACCAGCGGCCATCCATCCGCTGTCCACACCATCGGGTCAAGGCATGTCTCACGTCCCGTGAAGCCATAGCCATCCTCAGAATGCCTGAGCGTGAGGTACGCGATGTACCAGGAGCCATCGGGCGCGGAGACAGGCATGCCATGTCCGCAGCACTGCAGGATCTGCTCCGGATCGCGCTGCTTCACTATAGGGTTATATGGGCATGGCTCATAGACTCCCATAAGGCTTTTGGAGCGTGCGCAGGTGACCATGTGGTTCTCCCCTGTGCCGCCCTCTGCAAGGAAGATGTAGTAGTATCCATCCTTCTTGATGATATGAGGCCCCTCTGGATTGCGCCTGCAGCTGCCAAGCCAGAGAAGGCGCGCATCCGATATCTTCCTCCTGCAGTCGCTGCTGAGCTCGAAGATCCTCGCACCCCTGTTAAGGAGCATGTACTTCCTTCCATCGTCATCATGGAAGATCGATGAGTCTATCCCATCCTCATGTATCCAGCTAGGCTCATCGTAGGGTCCCTCAGGCCTTGAGGAGGATGTCACCATCTGTATCCTCGGCTCCTCATCGCCTTCATTGCACCTAAGAGTTGCTGTGATATAGAAGCGTCCATCGCAGTATGAGATATCGGGAGCCCAGTAGCCCCTTCCTCCGTCCTTGTCATCGAGCCTTGCCCACTCAGGACGCGTGATAGCGTATCCGATAACGCTCCAGTTAACCAGGTCAACAGAGTGCGAGATAGGTATGCATGGGAAGAAGTGGAAGGTCGAGTTGACCATGTAGTAGTCATCCCCTACTCGGATCACTGACGGGTCTGGGAAGAAGCCTCTCTGCACCGGGTTGTGATACCCATCCTCATACCTGAATGACGTATGCTCTGCAAAGAACTCCAGCACCTCCTCATTCCTGTTGGCATAGGCGATATCGTACGGTGTGATTCCCCTGCAGTTTGCCTTCAGAGGGGAGAATGAGCACCTCTTGACAAGGTATTCGGCTACCTCCCTGCTTCCTGAGATCGCTGCATGGTGAAGCACTGTATTGCCATTTCCGTCGCCCTTGTCGAGATTCGTACCCGTGTATTCGACGATTTCCCTTACCCTATCGAGATTGCCTTCCCTGGCTGCCCTGAAAAGCTCCTCATTGGAAACAGGTGCGCTGTTGATCATCCCTTTACCGCTCCTATCATGACTCCCTTCACGAAATACCTCTGTATGAATGGGTATATGCAGAGAATAGGAAGAGTCGCTACCACTATCGTTGCAAACTGGATTGTCTCGCTAAGGAGCATATCATCTGCGCCTGCTGCCATGTCAACCGTATCGTTCTGGATGAGTATCTCCCTGAGTATGAGCTGCAGCGGATAATCCTTCTTGTCCTGCATGAAGAGCATCGCATTGAACCATGCATTCCAGTTCGAGACAGCATAGTACAGGCATATGACTGCAAGAGTAGGCTTCACAAGAGGCACCATGATGCGCCAGAGGATCGTCCAGTCATTCGCTCCATCGAGCCTCGCTGATTCCTCGAGGCTGTCAGGGACGCTAACCATCGCAGTCCTCATGATGATCAGGTTGTACGTGCTTATTGCAGATGGGATGATAAGCGACCAGATCGAGTTATTCAGCCCTACGCCCTTGACGACAAGGTAGAACGGGATCATTCCTCCGTTGAAGTACATGCTGAACACGATCAGCATCATGATCGGGTCCCTGAACATGAGGTCACGCCTTGAGAGGCAGTATGCGGCCATTACTGTCAGAAAGAGGCTGAGGGACGTGCCTACTACGACGATGAAGATAGTATTCATGTAGCCCGATGCTATGTTCTTGTTCCTTGCCACTGCCTTGTATGCCTCGAGATTGGGGTTCAGCGGCTTCAGGAGAAGACCCTCATGCCTTACGTAGTCAGATGGATTGCTGAACGATGCCGAGACTACATGGATAAGCGGGATCAGTACCGCCGCGACGAGAAGAAGCATCACTATGACATTGATGGCATCGAAGAGCCTGCTTCCAAAGCCTTCCTTCATATGGTTCCTGCTCATTTCCTTCCTCCTTACCAAAGGCTGCTGCCATTGAGAGCGCGGCTGAATCTGTTTGTCAGAGTCACAAGCACATAGCTGACTATGCAGTTGAATAATCCTACAGCGGCGCTGTAGCTGTACTGGGCATCGATAAGGCCCTTGCGGTATACGTATGTATTGATCACATCCGCTGTCTCATAGATAGCAGGATTGTAAAGGAGCATGATCTTCTCATAGCCTACATCGAAGATCTTTCCCATCTTGAGGATCAGCATGATTATGATCGTCGGCAGCAGGCATGGGATCGTAACGTGCAGAACCTGCTGGAACCTGCCAGCCCCATCGACCTTCGCGGCATCGTAGAGCTCCTGGTCTATCGCAACGAGCGCTGACAGATAGATGATGGAGTTCCATCCCACTGTCTGCCAGAGATCGGAGATGATGTAGATTGGGATGAAGTTCTCAGGCTTGTTCAGAAGCGATATCTTCTCGATTCCGAAGAGGCTGCTGAGTATTGACGTGATTGCGCCGCTGCTGCTTGTGAGCTTTATTATTATTCCGCATATCACGACAGTGGAGATGAAGTGAGGTATGTATGTAATCGTCTGCACGACCTTCGAGAACCTGCTGCTCTTAAGCTCGTTGAGAAGAAGCGCAAGGATGATCGGGGCTGGGAATGTCAGCAGAGAGCAGATGCTTATCCTGACTGTGTTTCTCAGAAGCCTCGTAAAGTAGTAGTTCGTGAAGAAGTTCCTGAAATGCTTGAGGCCTACGAATGCGCTTCCGAAGAAGCCGCGGGCAGGCTTGTAATCCATGAATACGATGCTCAGTCCGAACATAGGGCCGAACTTGAATATGAGGTAATAGACTATGATAGGTATAAGCATGATATACACAAGCTTATTGCGCTTCATATCCCTGACCACTCTTTCCCTGAAGGTAAGGGTGTGGCCGTTTATCATGACAAGCTTGCCCCTCCTTCTTTCCTTCTCACCTTTCTTCCTCATTCCTTTCCTCCTTCTGCATTGCCTGATGAAGTACCTTGTACTGCGTAGGCGTCAGCCCCTCGTATTGCTTGAAGACCCTCAGGAACGTCCTGAAGCTCGAATACCCGCATTCGGATGCAGCGCGTTCAAGGGGAACGCCATCAAGGAGCATTTCCTTTGCATGGTGCAACCTTACCCTGTTTATGTACTGTGAGAGCTTATCCTCTCCCATTTCATTGAAAAGGGACGAAAGGGATGCGCTTGAGATCCCGAACCTGTCGGCTATATACCCGACGTTCATCTCCGTCCTCATGTAGTTCTCCTCCACGTATCGCCTGACATCCGAATAAAGCTGGTCCTTCTGGTTCTCCTTCCTGCGCCTGATGTCATTCGACTTCGATTCAGCGACCTTCAGTATGAAGCGCTCAAGGCTCTCCGTGGATCTTGCGATATCGCGGCTGTCGCGTGATATGAAGAGCCTGTACTCGCCTGCTGCCACATCATCCAGTCCGTTTCCCGCGATCCTCAGGACCCCGCCTAGTATCATGCTCATCAGGAACTCGAAGGACTCAGGGTGGAGTGTTTCCTCATAGTTGATCCTGAATATGCTCCTAAGCTCCTCGATGGCCTTCTCCCCTTCTCCTGCCTGTATGTACTGAAGGAGCATGTTCTCCATATCTATCGGGTACTCAGGAAGCCTGAAGGACGGAAGCATGTTCAGCTGTCCGTATACAACGGTATCGGGATCGTTCTGCATCTTCTGATAGCTGAATACGAACATCGCTTCCTTGAATGACCGGTAGAAGCCGGATGGTGCCTGATGGACTCCGCTCATCGCTATGTAGCAATCGGGGAGATCCTTCCTCAGCTCACGCACTATCGAGAGGGATGCATCCGTGAGGATATCGCGGCTGCCTGCCCAGAGCATATAGACATCGAAGTCCTCATAATCCATCCCCGAGATGCCGTACTTCTCTATCAGGCTATCCATAGCTCGCCTTATCCCATCCGAGAGCTCCTTGAAGGCTATCACGGCAGAGAAGTCCCCATTCCCGATCCCGAACCTTCCGATGCTGTCGAGCCCTATGCGCTCCGCGGCATCCGGCTCAGTGAGGAGTCTTCTTTTGATATCGGACTCGATCCTCTCCTGCTGATGCTGCACAACGCTCCCGAGCTCCTGGTTGCGCGATGCAAGGCGTCTAATGGAAGAACCGAGGAAGCCAAGCACATCATTTGCCTTCCTCTCTGCCACGCCTGCATCGGGCAGAGCCTCCATCGATTCCCTCAGAGGCCTATAGCTCCTGACGAGGCTTCTGACCATTATCGCAGAGCTTGCGATCACGAAGAAAATCAGCGATAGGATCACGATGCTGTTCAGCCTTGCGACCTTCCCGAAGCTCTCGCTGTTCTCCGAAACAGCGATGTATATCCAGTTGCAGTATGCAGATGGAATCGAGGAGACCAGATAGCCATCGAAGTCTGTCGTCATATAGCCCTCGGATCCATCTGCCAGCCAGCCTTTTATATTCTCCTCCGACACAGCCGATGAGGATATGAAGAGATCGCTGTTCCTGTCGTATATCGCTATCGCTTCGTTATCCTTCACGCCTGCAAGCGCATCATTGAGATTGAATAGCATGATAGCTATAGCTCTGCCACCGAGCTCCCTGCTGCTGTTCAGTGGCCTGGTTATAGCAATCATATGGCTGCTTCCTGACGAAAGCTCATGGATCATCGTGCCGACGCCCTTCCTGCCGAGCACCTTGCCAAGATCATCGTAGGAAAAGCCCAGAGATGAGAGCATCACCTGATAATAGTATCTGCTGTCGGCATAGTAATCGTCGGAGATGACCATATCAAGCACAGGATAGTAGATCATGAATTCAAAGGACTCCGGCTCATGCATGCTTGCATTCCTTATGGTCCTTACCGATTCATAGAGAAGATATCTCGAGACGGAATCGAAATCAGACTCCTTCAGCAGCTTCCCGATCGATTCATCCTCGATATTCATCCTCTCGCAGAACCTGACCAGCCTCATATAGTTCTCATCAAGCGCCTTCTGCGTATTCATCAGATGCATGTTGTTGATGTAATCGAGCTCTGACTCAAGCTCCCTTGAATATCTTTTCGAGGGATATGAAATGATCGCAATCGCGATTGCTGTCAGAATGATGTAGGAGATGCCCCACTTCGCAAGCATCCAGTACAACTGCTTTCTCTGTCTCTCTCCCATTGCTCCCACCAAGACGAAAAAGGAAAGCACAGCCCTCTATATCAATACAGGGCTGCGCTTGATTATATGGCCATCAATGGCTCATGTAGTTATCGTAAGCTTCCTGAAGCATTGCGATAGCCTTCTCAATACCGAAATCCTTGAGCTGCTTGATATACTTATCCCATTCCTTGAGGGATACGTTTCCAGAGATGAACTGAGCTTCCATCTCATCGGAGAGCGTCTTTACGTTGCTCATGATATCAGCATACTCGTCGGAGTATTTCTCAGCAACGCTGATAGGCGGGAAGAAGTGCTTGCCCATGTCTGTCTTCATGCTGAGCTCAAGTGCTTCCTTCTGGTTGTTCTGGGCATAGTACTGCCTGATGTACTCCTCATCCTGCACGCATACGCCGCTTGTGGATGCTCTTGTGTAAGCTGCAAGCGCATTCGCGAACTGGAGGTTAGGATTGTTCGTGACTTCCTCTGTGTATGTAGGAACGCCATTGACCATCTCATAGGATACTCCTGGGATACCGAAGTTGCAGCAGAGGTTTCCTTCCTCGCTGTACATCCAGTCAAGCAGCCATACAGCGGCTTCGACGTTCTTGCAGTCTGTGGAGATAGCGGCAGACACTCCTGATGCATCGTAGATCTGGTTCATCTTGGAGAACTTCGCATTCTGTCCCTTTGTGCTTGTCACAGGGACTGTGCACCTGATGTCTTCCTCTGTGATCTCTGGATTGGCTTCATGCATGATCTGCGTATACTGGCCAAGGCCCTGTCCGAACGGAGCGTTGACTGCGGCTGCCTTTCCTGTTGTGAAGTCTGTCTGGTTGGATTTCTTGTTCGCAACAAGGTAATCCCTGTCGATCAGGCCTTCTGCATACCACTGGTTCATCTTCTCGAGGAATGCCTTCCTGCTTGGCTCGATAAGACCGTTCTTTACGACTCCATCCTCAACATAGAAGTTGCCCCAGTTGTCGAAGCCAGGAGACCATACGTCCTTCATCCATTCGCTTCTTGTCGTGAATGGCTTCTCGAAGCCGTATTCCTTGAATGCGCGGAGAACCACTTCCCACTCATCGATTGTCTCAGGTCTCTCGAGACCGAGCTCATCAAGGACATCCTGCCTTACTACGATACCGCCTGAGAACTGTGTGATATTAGGCTGCTTGAGTCCTCTGAGGAACGGGAAGCAGTAGTAGTTTCCATTGCTGTTCTTGACCATCTTATCGACATCGGGATTCTCAGCCATGAGCTTCATGAAGTTAGGAGCTCCCTTTGCCATGTAAGAATCGAGATTAAGGATGACGCCGTCGTTGATTGCCGCAAGAGGACCGCCTGAGTACGTTGTCCATGTATGCTCGATGATATCGGGATACTCGCCGCTTGCGATCATGATTGCGAACTTCTCAGCCTCGGATCCTACTGTTGGATGGATGAACTGGATCTCGATTCCAGTCTGCTCCTGGACATACTTTGCCCATGGCGTGTCGCCGAGGTTAGGGTATGTGGTCGATACGTTTGCATTGAGCTTAGTCCACCATGTGAGCTTCGTGCCGGCATATGGCTTATTAGGATCGGCTGGTGCGCTTGCCTGAGCTGGCTCAGCTACAGCAGCTTCCTTGCTTCCGTTTGCGAAGACCATCGAGACAGCGAAGATAAGGATCATAGCGATCAATAGACTCTTCTTCAGTCCTTTCATATTTCCTCCTTTTCTCGGGAAAGGCATTCCTCCTAGCCCTTCCCCTCTGTCTCAGTCTATTGTCGTAATTTCGATCAAGATACTGACAGTTTCTCAAAAAGAAGTGACAAAAAGAAGCCAAATACATACAGAAACCGATCGCATTGTGCTGTTTTGGATTATTATATGACAAAATAAACTCCCTCTGACCTTACTGATGGAATACCTATGCTATCATCGTAGCATGAGAAGGATGATTGCAATTGCATTGCTGATCCTGCTCCCGCTTGCCTCAGCCACCGCTGCAGGCTACAGGAGAGTCAGCCAGGAAGAGGCAATGCGCATTATGGAAAAGGAGAGCGGGTACGTGATCCTCGATGTCAGGACTCCATCTGAATACAGCGAGAAGCACATCAAGGGAGCAATCAACATACCCAATGAGACAATAGGGAAGAAGGAAATCCCAGAGCTTCCTGACAGAAGCCAGCTGATCCTTGTCTACTGCAGAAGCGGGAACAGAAGCAGGCAGGCCTCTGCAAAGCTTGCATCTAAGGGATACACGAATGTCGTTGAGTTCGGAGGGATCATGACATGGAAGGGAGAGACAGAATGACAATAAGGCTTGAATGTGGTCCCTTGTCATGCACAGTCGACGCAAAGGGCGCTGAGATAGTCTCATTGCAGTACAATGGGATTGAATACATCTGGCAGGGTGATGATGATATCTGGCCCTACCATGCGCCTGTGCTCTTCCCTTGCTGCGGCTTCTTTCCAGACGGGTATGAGGCGAAAGGAAGGACAAGGCACCTTCAGCGCCATGGCTTTCTCAGGGATGAGGAGCATGCTTACATAGGAGATGGAGTATTCGAATATGCTTCATCAGGACGTGAGGATTACCCATACCCTTTCATAGCAAGAACAGCATTCACGCTAGAGGGAAGCACTCTCACACGGACCCTGACAGTGACAAACACAGGCGACAGCGCAATGCCATGCTCCATGGGCTTCCACACAGGATATGCCCTCTCGGAGCCGGAAATCGCATTCGCTGACAGAAGGATATCGATTTCAGATGACTCTTACGATGGGACGATCTTTATCCCCGATTGCAGATACAGAGAGGCATATGTATCTGACAAAAGCGGAAAGAAGCTGAGGCTGTCGTTCTCTGACATCACGACTATAGTGCTATGGACAGTCAAGGGACATGCGGACGCGCTATTATGCATAGAGCCCAGGATCGATACCGTCTCAAGCTCAATCCCGGGCCCTTTCGCTTCCCTCATTGATAAAGGCAGAAGCGCTACCCTCACAGAGAGGATCGAGATCCTGCCATAAGCTCATTCTTCATCCAGGTAGTTCTCCACGTGACAACTCTCCCGCCTAAAGACGGGAGTATTCCCGTATGGATTTTATAAGGAGGAAAGGATAAAAACCGCAATGAAAGAAGCAGATGCAGGGATCAGCAGCTATAAAGCCAGACTATGGAGAATAAAACAGCCCATGGCCGTATTGCTTTGCACCGCAATAACCGGACAATGGGCTGAATCGAAATCCAGAATAAGAGCTAATCTATTATTCTTCCGGGAGTGTAATTCATTTTATTTGAGCCCGTAAGTCAAGAAAAACAGAAAAAGATGGTTTTAAATGTTTTCTCGTTGACAAAAAGTCACGAAGAAACGAACCTTGGAATACAAGGTTTGAAAAAAATCTTAGGATGTAAGCGCTCTTGGTTTACTGTGGTAGGTAATGAATGAGAGCGCTTAGTTTATATCCAGCCAGCTTCTGCTTCAGCTTCTCGAAGTTGTCCTCCTTTGTACTGCAATAAAGGTCTCCGTGATGAAGAAGAGCAAGACCGGTCTTAAGCATATGGTTAGCTACTGCCACAGCTACCTTGCCATGATAGATCAGTTCCTTCTTTTTCTTATAGGCAAATCTTGAGAGGGGACTTGACGGATTGTATTTCTGGTTGATGATCGAGCAGGCTCCTTGGATTATATTCCGTCTTACACATCTGCAGCCTTTCTTGGTTACTTTTCCATGGATATTGGTGATGCCGCTTTGGTTGAGCTTCGGAACAAGACCTGCATAGTTCAGTAATTGTTCAGGCTTCGGGAACCTTGAACCGTCTCCAACATAGGCAATCAGTGTTGCGGCATTTACCAGCCCGATGCCGGGAATTGAAAGCCAGGCAAGTGCCTGCTGAGGATGGTTCAGACAGATTTCAATGAGTTGCTGCTCGACTTCTGCCAGTTGAAGAGAGAGCAAGTCAATTCCGGAGTTGATGATTCTTCCGACGTCCTGGGCCTGTCCTGTGAGAAGTTCACTGACAAGCATGTACCTGTAGTCTGAATCCACCTTACATCGTTTCTTGTCGATGTCTGGATAACCGACACCGTTGAAAAGAGCAAAGAACCTGTTGTAGTCAGCAGTCTCCTTCTCCTTGAGGAACACATGAAATGTAACAATGGATCTTTCGGCTTGCTCTTCCTCTGTGGGGATTGAAACTGTTGGCCACGCTTCCGGCCTCATGTCTCTTCCAATGCATGCCAGCTTCATTGCATCAGCCTTGTCAGTCTTTCTCTGGCTGTCCCAGATCAGCCTGAGCTGGGCCGGGTTTAAGACGACGATTTCAGCTGATGTGTTGTTGATGAGAAACCGTGCCAGATTGAATGATGAGCTTCCTGATTCCATGATGACCAAGTCATCAGTATTGATTTCATCGAGCAGACGTACATAACCGCTCTCATCTTGTGTCATCTTCCCCGTGAAGTTACGCCGTCTGGTGTATCCTTCACCGGAAAGCCTGCAACCTGAATAGGTATGTTTGCTTAAGTCGAGCCCGATAATGCCGGGCCAGCGTCGATGCGTGTATACCATACACACCTCCCGTAAGTGATTTGACGTATGTCCAGGAGGCTTCATTCCGGAGAACTGGCAGTATGTTGTCTCACTTTTATTTCAAAGGTCATTCCCGCTTCTCTACGAGCACAGCGGGAAGCCTCACAAGATACTTCGATGACCAGCGACTTGTGTAATTTTGTGGCAGAGGTGATGCATTCCTATAGAATTATCCCTCACTAATTTACTCGCATAGTCACCGGCTCCCGACTCCGTCAAGTCAAGATTACCATCGATACTGCATCTCTGTAACTCAGACCTCTCTGACTTACGGGCTCAGTGTATTTTGTTCCACTGGATCTCTCCCGGTAACAGAAGGAGAGAAGAATGAAGTACAAGAAAGTTTCCTTGAGCAAGAAACGGAAGATCGTCGAAGAAGCAATGGCGGAGAAAAACATCACCGCCGTAGCCAGGAGACACGGCTTGTCCGAGTCCACTGTTTCCAGCTGGCTCTCCAATGATGATATTAATCCGGACAAGGAGTATGCTAGGGCCAGAAGGGAGAAAAGGACCGGGGTGACGAGACTCAAGCTCAAGGAACCGAAGGATCCGATCCCGGAGGGGATAGCAGTGGCGGCAAATAAGAATCCGGAAGAGCTGGCGAGGGAGGTCAGGGATCTCAGGAGGAAGAACGCATAT
>JAXFQZ010000009.1:0-19739 GCA_034178685.1 Candidatus Ornithospirochaeta sp.
GAGTCGGAGGGAGAGTTGTATACATTGACGACATACCTGGTGGCATTCTCAACCTCATCCCATGAAAGCCTGATCCAGTCAGTGCCATTCTCGACAACAGGCTCAACAGAGCCGAGCGTTCTTCCTGCAGCGACATCGGAAGGCTCCGATTCCATTCCCTCGCTATCCACTGTCCTGACGTAGAAATAGATATCCTTTCCCAGCTCTGAGGAGGAAGGGATGAAATCATAGGAGCACTCTGCAATCAGATCGGCATTGGCCTTTGAGTATGAAGAACCATCAGTGCTGTAGTAAACGCTATAGCCACTGCATCTTGCATCTCCTTCCCACTCAAGGACTATCCTGTTGCCGTATTCATTCCTGGAAGCCGATACATTCCTAGCAGGAGAGAGAGTCTCACCCTTCACAGGCCCCATATAAGGATAGTTCCTCCTGTATCTGAAGTCCTCGCTCTCCGGATTCTCCTCATTGTAGAAGGCCCTGACATAGTAACTGCAGCTCTTTCCGCTTTCAATGCTGCTATCCGTATACTCAGTTACTGGATAGAAGACCGGGTTCGGGTTGATGGCCTCTCCGTATCCGGTGCTATTCTCTGCAATGCGGTAAATATTGAAGAAGAGCTTTGACTTGTCGAATCCGATATCATCAGCAATCGGGAGGATACTCCAGGAGAGCTCCACTTTACCGTTAAGGGAGGTATCTCCTCCTGTCGATCCAAGCGATGCCGGATCTATGATATCCAGCAGGTTCTCGCCTGCTATGGTGATGCTTGAGCTGCCATCATCCTTGTTCTCTGCGATTATCCCCTGGCCCTTTGCTTTTCCTTCCGCATCGACTATCTCAACCGTGTAAATGAACTGATGGGTATCCTGCATCTGATTCTGGCTGAGCTCTATCCTGCTGGCAAGAGACTTATCCGATGTGAATGCTGTCTCTTCCAATGGGTAATCCTCTTCGATTGCAGCAGACTCTGGATCGTCTGACATATCTATTGCTGACCTGATTACCCTGAATCGGCAGCCATCAGGAAGCTCATGGTATGTATCCCACTCAAGATCTACTCCGATGATCAGATGGCCAGAGGAAGAATCGGATGATAGAGTGTAGAATACGCTTCTGACCTCCGTATCGGACATATGGCATCCATCGATTGACATCGGAGTCCCATTCTCAGGATAAAGATAATCCTTGCCGCTTGATGAATCATGGATCCTGTAGAGCGTTACGACGCGGTATGAGTAGTCACGGTTAGGCAGAGCGGACAGGTCTGTGAACTCCATGGATAGCTGCGAATAGGCTTCTGCTGGATCAGATGGCTCAACAAGGAGCTCTCCCCCTTCGCTATTCTCAAGCGAAGTCCACTCGCCATTGCCTTCCCTGCGTTCGATCCTGAAGCAGATCCCGGCATTCTCCAGCCCATCATTGATACCGGGGCTGGTCCACCTGATCCTTATTCCTTCCGCAAGATCGTTCTCGCATTCAAGCGATATGATGCTTCTAGGGACGTAGTCTATGTCTCCCTTTACGCTCATGGTGATTCTGTCAGATTCAATCGAGTCTGAAATAAGGACTGCCGTTACATCGATGCTCTCATTTGATCCGACTTCCCTCTCCCATGGAATGATAGGAGCAGCTTCCCCGGGGATCTCGCCTTCAGCCCATGCGCCCTCGTAATAGACAATCTGGGCATCGACTATCTGCCCTGAGCCGAGGATTGAGCTGTTCTTGGGGTAGGAAGTATAGAAGCCAAGCATGCCATCCTTGACTACAGGGCTTACGCTGATGGAATCCACTACTGCGCCCTCCTTCAGCTCCGTGAAGGCTGATTCAATATTCCTCGTTCCGCTTCCTGAGGCAGCCTTGACCCTGAACACAAAGCGCTTATCGCTTTCGTTCGGGAATGTAGAGAGAGTGAACGAATTCGAATTGGTGATGAAGGACTTCATATCCTTTCCGGAAAGGTAGTCAGTAGCTGCCTGGTACTCAACGACATAGTAGGAAGCATTGAGCACAGGAGACCATATCAATTCTATTTTCCTATTCACTGAATCATTCCTGACCTGAACCGATCCAGGTGCGCTCAGCTCCTTGATGGAAGGAGATAGCTCAATCCTATCCTCGGGAACAGGGGAAATCGAGCAGGAAGACAGGGATAAGGCAATACCTAAGCAGATCAGGAAAATATAAAAAGCTATTCTATTCTTATCATTCAATTCTAGAGCTCTGTTCATAAAACAGTGCCTACTATAACGAGTGATTGAAAAAGAATCAAGATAACCGACAGGCTCAGGAAAATCTGGTCGTTATACAGCAAATAGCACAAAGTATGTATCTGAATAATTCAAATTGCAGGGCCATGAAAAAGGCCCACCAAACGGCGGGCCCCATATTGCATCAGCAAAGATCACCTGATTGCTGCCTGAGCTGCTGCAAGACGTGCGATAGGCACTCTGAAAGGAGAGCATGAAACGTAGTTCAGGCCGATTTCCTGGCAGAATGCTATGGTCTTCGGGTCTCCGCCGTGCTCACCGCAGATACCCATCTTCATTCCAGGCCTTACGGAGCGGCCAAGGCCTACAGCCATCTTGACGAGCTTTCCGACACCGTCGAAATCGATTGTTGCGAACGGATCGTAATCATAGAACTGCTTATCAGGATCGTTTACGTAGTGAGTGAGGAATGAAGCAGCGTCATCGCGTGAGAATCCGCATGTCATCTGAGTAAGGTCATTCGTACCGAATGAGAAGAACTCAGCTTCCTTTGCGATCTCATCTGCTGTGATAGCAGCCCTTGGTACCTCGATCATAGTGCCGATCTTGTACTCAACGCGCATTCCCTGCTCATCGAATACCTTCTGGATGACCTTCTCAGCCCTTTCCCTGCAGAAATGGAACTCCTTGTAGATGCCTACAAGAGGAATCATGATCTCAGGATGCACATCAACGCCCTGTCTCTTGACCTGGATAGCTGCCTCGATGATTGCCCTGACCTGCATCTCGAGGATCTCAGGATAGATGATCGCAAGGCGACATCCCCTGAATCCGAGCATCGGGTTGAACTCATGGAGTGCACTGATCTTCTGAGCGATTTCCTCTACTGAGATACCGAGCTGAAGAGCTGTCTCATGCCTTGTAGTGGAATCGTTAGGCAGGAATTCATGCAGTGGAGGATCGAGAAGCCTGATCGTAACAGGAAGGCCATTGAGGGCCTTGAAGATTCCTTCGAAGTCTCCCCTCTGCATCGGCAGGAGCTCAGATAGGGCAATAAGCCTCTCTCCAACGTTGTTTGCAAGGATCATCTTCCTCATCGAGAGGATCCTGTTGCCTCCGAAGAACATATGCTCTGTCCTGCAGAGTCCTACGCCCTCGGCACCAAGAAGAACCGCATTCCTTGCATCCTTAGGAGTATCGGCATTGGTCCTTACGCCCATTGTCTTGATCTCATCCACGTATCCCATGAACTTCTTGTAGTTCTGGAAGAGCCTGGACTCCGACTCGCGCATCGTTCCATCGAGGACCTGCATGATCTCGGATGGCTTTACAGGGATCTTCTGTGCATACACAGAGCCTGTGAATCCATCGATAGCCATGTAATCGCCCTCAGAAAGCTTGATTCCATTAACCTCAAGGGTCTTCTTGAGCTCATCAACGATGATCTCGTGGCATCCTGATACGCATGGGCATCCCATTCCGCGTGCAACTACTGCAGCATGGGAAGTCATGCCGCCACGGCATGTCACGATGCCCTTTGATACAGCCATTCCTCCGATATCCTCAGGCGAAGTCTCGACTCTTACAAGCAGGACATCCTTTCCGAGAGCTGCTGCATCCTCTGCTTCCTTAGCTGTGAAGTAGATCTGGCCGCATGCTCCTCCCGGGGATGCGTTCAGGCCGTGCGTTGCTTCCTTGAGGTTGTTATCGCGGATGAACTTGTTGTCAAGGATAGGAGCAAAGAGCTTAGAGAACTCGGATGCAGGAACCCTTGATACAGCTGTCTTCTTATCGATAAGGCCTTCCTCGACCATCTCAACCTGGCTTCTGAGCCATGAGAAGATCGTTCTCTTGCCGTTTCTTGTCTGCAGCATGTAGAGCTTGCCTTCCTGGATCGTGAACTCGAGGTCCTGCATATCATGATAATGCTTCTCAAGAGTGAGCCTGATCTGGCAGAGCTGCTCATAGGCATCCGGATTGACCTTCATCATGGTATCTATCTTCTGAGGAGTTCTGATACCTGCTACAACGTCCTCACCCTGCGCATTCATGAGGTACTCGCCATAGAAGTTGTTCTCTCCTGTGGACGGGTCACGTGTGAAGGCAACACCTGTTCCTGATGTCTCTCCCATGTTTCCGAATACCATGCACTGCACATTGACAGCTGTTCCAAGCAGGCCGCGGATATCATTCATGAGCCTGTACTTGATTGCTCTTTCGTTATTCCAGCTGTTGAATACAGCATCGATAGCCTTGAAAAGCTGGTACTGAGGATCCTCAGGGAAGTCCTCGCCTGTGTATTTTCTGTAGATGATCTTGTATCTCTTGATGACTTCCTTGAGGTTATCAACATCGAGCTCAGTATCGAAATGCTTTCCATTCTCATCCTTCACAGACTGAAGAGCATACTCGAACTGGGAGTGAGGAACACCCATTACGACGTCGCCGAACATCTGTATGAACCTGCGGTAGCTGTCCCATGCGAATCTCTCGTTTCCTGTCTTCTCGATCAGGCCCTGCAGCGAATCCGGATTCAGACCGAGATTGAGAACCGTATCCATCATGCCAGGCATAGACTGGGCAGCACCAGAACGCACAGACACAAGCAGGGGATTCTTCTTATCTCCGAGCTTAGCGCCCATGAGCTTCTCAAGGCGATCGAGGTTCGCAAGGACTTCATCCCTCATTCCCTCTGGATATGCTCCCTGATGCTCATCGAAATATGCACACGCTTCTGTTGTAATCGTAAATCCAGGAGGCACTGGAAGCCCGATGCTTGTCATATCGGCAAGATTCGCGCCCTTTCCTCCCAGAAGGTTCTTCATATCTGCAGCACCTTCTGCTTTTCCATCACCAAAGAAATAAACGTACTTTTTTGCTTCTGACATTCTTTTTCCTTATTGTTTTTTGTTTTCTATCTGATGTTAGTGTGAATACATTCTTTGGTCAATAAAACTTTTCTAATTTGTGACTGATAAAGCAGTTATGCGTCATTATTGAAACCTTGTTCCATTTTAATAATAACAAATTGGCAATATGGCAAAAAAAAACGGAGGACTCAGCCTCCGCTCCATCATACAGCCGCGCTGTAGGATCCGAGATCCTTTTCCTCGGAATAGATCCTGAGCTTCTCGAGAGCTCTCTTCTCGATCTGCCTTATCCTCTCCTTAGTGAGAGCGTATCTTTCTCCGATTTCCTTAAGCGACATAGGCTTATTGCCATCAAGACCGTATCTCATCGAGATTATGCCGCGTTCCTTGTCAGTAAGGACGGAAAGAAGGGACCTCACATCCTCCTTGAGACATGTATCCATTACCTGTTCCTCAGGACCCTTGCTCTGGTCCTCGATGAAATCGCCGAAGGTAGAGTCGGAATCATCGTTCTTCTTCACAGGGCTGTCGAATGAGATCATATCGGATGAAATCTGCATAAGATCGCTGACAAGCCTTGAATCAAGCCCCGTAAGCTCCGCTATATCCTCAACTGAAGGATCTGCAGTCTCCCTGTCATGCATCAGCTTCTTCTGGGCCTTCTGGATCTGCATGAGCTCATTGGTCCTGTTCAGAGGAAGCCTCACTGCCCTGCCCTTGTCCGAGAGCGCCTTCATGATTGACTGGTTGATCCACCATACTGCATAAGAGATGAAATGGTAGCCCTTGTCGGGATCGAATTTATCAAGTGCGACAATCAGCCCGATGTTGCCTTCGTTTATCAGATCCGAAAGAGGAAGTCCCTGTCCGCGGTACTTCTTCGCAACCGATACAACGAACCTGAGATTTGAGTTTATGATTCTTTCCCTTGCTGCCTTATCGCCGTTCTTTGCCTTGACAGCAAGCTCGTACTCATCCTCATACGAAAGAAGAGGTATCCTGTTGATCTCATTCAGATACAACGAAAGGACTTCATTATCATTCTCCATCATTTCCTTGCTGACTGCATTCTGCTCCATTTCAGATTCCTCCTGCTTCATTTACACTCATCATTAAGCAAATTCCGTGCCAACTTTGTTATCTATCTATAATATAAAGAGATAAATAATTATCCAAATATATAGAACATGAGTATTTGGTGTCATTTTGACACTTCAAGGGCAATCAACCCCGATTATGGGTCAATTTGACTCTCTGACCTCCCCGGCACACCGATATGTGTCTTTTTGCTACTATCTGAATAAAAAAGCACCCCGAAGGGTGCCTGAATCAGAATCTGCAGTCTATATAGATCCTCGGCTCTATGCCGACTCTCATCCGCTTATCCTGGATTGTGTATCCGAAACTTACGCCTGCATCGAATCCGATGGAGATGTCATCGCTGATGCCATACTCAAGACCTACGGCTGCCTTCGCAAGAAGCTCCAGCCTGGCGTTATCGAACAGCCTTGCGATATCAGCACCGACACCTGCAGATAGCCTGATTCCTGCCTTTCCTGCATTGTGCATATAGCCAAGCGTGATGTAAGCAGGAATCTGATGAGCATAGCTGCCAGAGCCCTGGATGAAGCCCTGATAGCCTACCTCTGCCCCGATATCGAAGCTCTCGCTGAAACGGTATCTATAGCCCAATGAGACTCCGAAAGCCCAGGAGGAGAAGAGCTCCCTTGCATCAAAGACCTCGCTTGTTGCTACCACATCCTCAAAGCCGTATGGTACGAAGGCAAGCCCGAATGAATGGCGCCTGAATTCCTTCTTCTCCTCTTCTCTGGTATCCTCATCAGGCTGCGGTTTCTCAGTCTCGCTCTCCATAGGAGGCTCCGCAGCAGGCTTTTCATCGCCAAGGGTCTCTATGATCTCTGCCTGAGCCTGCTCTTCGGAATGATCATCAAGCGATTGAACATAACCATCGATCAGATTCCCAAGCGCCTCAGCATACATTCTTATATCGCTTTCGCTCTGCATAGGATAGATAAGGCTGAGGCCTTCAGGAGTGAAGCTGTATGATACTTCCTTGGCAATAGGGTACTCTGAGACAAGAAGCCTGGCGGCCTTATCCACATCATCCTTCTCGATGAATGATGGATAGGATACTTCTGCATGGTCTCCGTATGCGGATGCCATTATATCCAGCGCATTGCCAAGGCGCCCTTCATATAGCGGCTTCGAAGCTGGGACAGCCTGCTCTGCCTCAGTCTCAGGAGATTCCACATGGACCGGCGGTTGCTCTTCAGCATCCAGGATCGGAGAAGAAGGCTCCTCCTTCTCCCTGCTCACCACGGGAGCCACAGGGGAATCGGCTGCTCCATCATCCTTGAACGCAGCATCCTCTTCCAAAGCTATTTCAGAAAGAGGTGAAGCTTCCGCTGGATTCTCCTCTATTGGCTCTGCGGCAGGGACAGCCTCATCAGCAGGAGCAGGTTCCGAAGCTGCTCCCTCCGCTGTCACAGCCGGGATTTCAGCAGGAACGGGAACGATGACCTCTATTTCCTTCAGAGCTGGCTCAGCTTTTTCCGTTTCCGGAGCGATCGCTGCAAGCTCAGTCATGTATTGATCAAGAAGAGATCCCAGATAGCCGATGATGCTAAGCGCATAATCCTTTTCAAGAGTGCCGCTGAAAGTGACATCGATGACTCCTGGCTTTATAGAGTAGAAGACTCCCTCTGGGACATCGGTCTTTGAGCATGCGTATGAGATGAAGGATGTGATATCGGAAACAGACGCAATAGCCTCATCGTACGTTATAACGGCCCTGCCCTCCTCGACTTCGGCAACAGCCTTGCTTCCGAAGACGGAGAATGTCACTGCGTATGCATCTGCCTCCTCCAGGATGGCTGCAGGCATTGGAGGAACCTCAGCTATATCCTTCTCATTGGCATCGACCTGAGCAGGAACTGCTTCTGCCTCTTTTTCAGGCAGCTCTGCCTTTAACACAGGCTCTGCGGCCTGAGGCCTTGGCTCAGCCGGATTCAGAAGCTTTTCCTGAGCCGTCTCCGAAACATGCGATTGCGATGATTCTCCCGTATCAGCATTCCCGCCCTGCTTGCTGCACGATGCAAATAGCAATGAAACAAGGGCAACCAGCACGATAGTAGTATATAATAGTCTACTGCTTTTAATCATATGACATGCCGCGAGGGCATCCTCCTGGATTATTCCTGTTGTCTAACAATTAATACGAGAAGGGAAACAAATCAAGGCAAAAAGGAGAAAATACACAATCAGAGATTTCCGACAAGAAGCTTCACGCTCTCCGAGGCCTTGCCTGTGACAGGGAATACTATCTCTGCATTATCGAGTATATTCTCCCTTCCCTTGCCTGAGATATTGAAGGGAGAAGAGGAAATAGCTTCGGAGTATTCCTCGAATGTATCCTCGATTAGATCCGCGATCATATCGCCTTCTGCAAGGCTGAGAACGAAATCCTTCCTGCTTAATAGGTAATACGCGAACTGGTATCTGAAGAATGACACGAACTCCATGCTATGGGCATGGCGGGTAGAAAGCCGGGACAGAAAGGCATGGACATAATCATTGAACGCACTCGCGTAATCCCTCTCGGACACCTCCGCAAGCGCTGCCTTGAAATACACCATTCCCAATGCCAGATTCATCTTTGCATTCTCCATTATACTCCCAAAGATAACAAAGCATCGGAAAAAGAAAAGAGTAAAAACAGAGGAAATGTGAAAAAAAACAACAGTGGGAATTTATTTCACACCTAATGGTCCTTGCCGATAAGCCCTGCTCTTTGTATATTGTCTATTGGTTGAAAAAACCTATGAAATCTTTTTTTCGAGGTGATTTGAATGAAAGTAATCCCACTTGGTGACAGAGTTCTTGTTAAGGCAAAGGCTACAGAGGAGAAGACAGCTTCCGGACTCTATATTCCTCAGACAGCGCAGGAGAAGACACAGATCGCAACAGTAGTAGCTATCGGCGATGATGAATCGATCAAGGTCAAGGTCGGCCAGCAGATCCTGCACGACAAGTTCGCAGGAACGCAGATCAAGGATGGCAACGACGAGTACCTGATCCTTAACAATGCAGACATACTTGCAGTAATCGAATAAGCTTGGCTTCATCCGGTTCCTACCTGCCCTCAGCGGCAGGTTTTTCTTTTTCAGAGCAGGCAGAAGAGAAGCACTATCACAAGCGCAAGGGATGAAATGGCAGCTGATGGTGCATTGTCCCTGTCAATGGCGAGGAAGACCCCAGCTGCAGGAGGAAGGAGCATGATCATATACAGCAGAGCTGGATTGGAATGCCCCATGTTCAGGTATACCCAGCAAAGCATGTATACCGAATAGAGAACGCCTGCGATGGAGACCAGCCTCGAGCGGAAGGAGAAAGGAAGAGCCCTGTCCGACCTGAGCGTGGACATCGCGATCGAATACAGCGCAAGAAGCGCGAAGGAAAGGGCAAAAAGCAATCCGCCCTCTCTGAGCTTGGTTCCTATCACATCGTTCTGCCCATGAAGGAAGACCCAGAGCGTGTAAGGAAAGAGGCAGATAGCAAGATTCGCTATTCCTACTGCTGAAAAACGCCTATGCAATGCCATTATGCCTCCTAATAGAGAAACCTCTCTATCCTATCAGGGATGTTATCCTTTGTCGTATCCTCTGGCAGGAAGCACTCAGGAAGGGACCTTACCATCATCCTGCCATATGATTTCGATAGTATCCTATTATCAAGAAGCAGCACAACTCCTCTGTCATCCTCATTCCTTATAAGGCGCCCTACTCCCTGCTTCAGCCTTATTATGGCATCTGGAAGGAATAGCTCGGCAAATCCGCTCCTGCCCTGTCTCTCAAGGTAATCCGACCTTGCCTTGAATACAGGATCCCAGGGAACAGTGAATGGGATCTTCACTATTATCACCAGGCGCAGCGTGTTTCCGGGTGCGTCAACGCCTTCCCAGAAGGAGGAAGTCGCGAACAGGGATGAATCCTCGTTTTCCCTGAATCGCCTCAGGAGCACCGCCCTTGATACATCATCGCTCTGGACCAATAGCTCGAGATTCCTCTCCCTGCTGAGCACTTTGGCATAGACAGCGTTCAGCATCTTCTTCGATGTGAAGAGGACAAGCGCGCCTCCTCCCGATGCGCTGATGGCAGCAGTGACTGTCTCTGCGACATACTCTGCGTATGCATCGTTCTCTGCAGAGAAGCCCGTGCCGTCAGTAGGTATCAGGAGCATGAGGTTCTTCCTGAAATCAAAGGGCGATGGATATGAGGCAGAGAGGGTCTTCCTTTCGCAGGCATCAAGGCCCGAGCGCCTGAAGAAGAAGGAGAAAGAGCCTCCGCTGGTGAGCGTTGCTGACGAAAATACAGTGCTCTCGAGATTCGACAGGAGCACCCTATTAAGAACAGCTCCTGTATCCATCGGCGATATCCTGATCTCATAGATGCCTGAATTCAGGCGCTTCGTGTATGGGATCATCCCATCCCAGTCCGAGAAGCTGCACCATGTGCTTATTGTCTCACCGAAGAAAGCAAGACGCTCGCCATATCGCCTCGCAGTCATTATGAAGGGGGCATACTGGTCATCAATAGGAGAATCATGGAATGCTCCCATTATCATCATGCCAGCCTTCCGGAGCTCTGACGAGAGTCCTTCCAGCTTCATTATCCGTGAACGTGATTCCTGGTAGAAGGCCCTTGATGACAGATACTCATCCTCCATATGCGCTGAAAGAACGGATGAAAGCACCTCGTCCCCGTCGCTTATGAGAAGCCTCAGGCCATCAAGCATGGATGATATTCTGCTTATTATTCCCTTCTCATTCTCCTCCGGGGTGAGGAAAGACAGGAGGGACATGTTCCCGAACCTCAGCTGCTTCTTAGTCAGGTCATCGATCGTCCTCAGGCAGTCCTTTGAATTGTAGTAGGAGGAAAGCACATCGGTTGCCTCATCCTCTATGTGGTGAGCCTCATCCATTATAAGGAACCTATAGCCAGGGAGGATCGCATCGTCCGAGAAATCCGTCTCTGTCTCATCCCTGTAAAGCGCATCGTAAAGAACCAGATGGTGGTTTGTCACAATCAGCTGCGTCTTGGCTGCCTTCCTTCTTGATCCATAGAAGAAGCATCTCTCATAGAATGGGCACTTATAGCTATGGCATTCGTTCTCATCGCACCTGTTCTCCCTGAAGAGGGGCACAAGACGGGATGACGGGAGATCTATCGATGCTCCGCTCTGAGTAGAGGATACCCATGCATCGAACTCGGCCTCGACGCTCTCGGGATTCTCAGCAAACAGGGACCTGGCTGCATTGTACTTCCAGAGGCATAGATAATTCGTCCTTCCGAAGAGTATCGATGAATCCATCTCAACACCGAGCGCCTCAAGAAGAAGAGGTATGTCCTTATCGTAGAGCTGCTTCTCAAGAGTAAGCGTGCTGGTAGCGATTACGGCTCGCTTCGATGTGTCTCTCATCAGGCGCAGTATGACAGGAGCAAGATATGCGAACGACTTGCCGATTCCCGTTCCCGCCTCTATGGCTGCATTCTCGCCTTTTTCCATTGCATCCTCGACCAGCCTGGACATCTCAAGCTGGTCCTCCCTGAAGGAATAAGAGTCCAGAGCCGAATCAAGGGCACCGCCGGGGCTGAATATCGAATCAATGTCCAATCACTCATCTCCTATGCGGTATTCGTCTATCTTCCTATGCAGCGTCTTCCTGCCGATCCCAAGTATCTCTGCGGCCTTTGTCTTATTGCCCTTTGCATATCCTATCGTAGCGAGAATCACAGCCTTCTCTGCCTCATCCATGGTAAGGGGAAGAGAGAGGCTTATGCTGCTCTCGCCCTTTCCCTCCCTGATCTGGGGAGGAAGGTCATCGACATCTATCATCCTGCCCTTTGCAAGGACGACTGAGGCCTCCACTGCATTGCGCAACTCCCTTATGTTCCCCGGCCATGAGTATGAGAACATAGCCTTCCTCGCAGCAGGCGTGAATCCCTCGATACTCTTCCCATCCTCCTGATTGAATGTATCCAGAAAAGATGCCGCAAGGAGGTCTATATCCTCCTTCCTTTCCCTCAGGGGCGGGACCTCCACATGCACGACATTGAGCCTGTAGTAAAGATCCTGCCTGAATGTGCCCTTCCTGACCTCCTCCTCGAGGTCCCTGTTCGTGGCTGCTATCACGCGCACATCGACAGTGATCGTCTTCTCTCCTCCGACGCGCTCGAACTGCCTCTCCTGAAGGACCCTCAGGAGCTTCACCTGCGTTGCCATGTCTATCTCACCGATCTCATCAAGGAAGAGAGTACCTGTATCGGCCAGCTCGAACCTGCCCTTCTTCTGGGCTACAGCGCCTGTGAAGGCTCCCTTCTCGTGCCCGAAGAGCTCGCTTTCGAGCAAAGTGGATGACAGAGAAGCGCAATGCACCTTGATAAACGGCTTGCCCTTCCTAGGGGAAAGCTCCTCAAGGGCATCGGCGACAAGCTCCTTTCCCGTACCAGACTCCCCTGTGATGAGGACATTGGCCCTGGAGGAGGCGACCTGCTCGATAACCTGCATCATCTGGCTCACCTTCCCCGATTTACCTATTATCCTGGAGTATCCCTGCTGCTTCTTCAGCTTCTCTATCTCTTCCCTGAGCTTCCTGTTCTGCTCCTGGAGGGATGAATTGGCGATGCTCTTCCTCACGACAAGCAGCAGCTTGTCTATATCCACGGGCTTGGTGAGGAAGTCCACTGCCCCATCCCTCATCGTCTCTACCGCTGTCTCTATGGTGCCGTGCCCCGTAAGCACTACGACAGGGAGCGTCGGATAGCTTGAGGAGATGCGCTTGAGAAGCTCATAGCCATCGACCTTCGGCATCCTCAGGTCGGTTATGACCATATCGACAAGGCTATGCTGGATCTTATCCCATGCCTCCTGCCCATCGGAGGCCGTGATAACCTGGTATCCCTCGTCCTCAAACGCCAGCTGGAGTCCCGAAAGGATGTTCTTCTCGTCATCTGCTATCAGAATTGTTGCCATCAGCCCTCCTCTATTGCCCTTCTCTGCATCTTAGGAACAGGAAGCTTTATAGTGAATTCAGTGCCCTTGCCCAGCTCGGAATGGACCTGTATATCCCCATCATGCTCCTTGACGACCTTGTACACAACTGTAAGGCCTAGCCCTGTCCCGGTGCTTTTAGTCGTGAAATACGGCTCGAATATCTTGGAGAGATGCTCCTGGTCTATCCCGCATCCGTTATCTGCGATCCTCAGCGAGACATAATCGCCATCAAGCCTCGTTGTGATGGCAAGGCGCCCCCCGCCAGCCATTGCAGCAATCGCATTCTGCACGATATTCAGCACAGCTTGCCTCATATGCTTAGCATCAAGAGCGACCCTAGGAAGGAATATCTCTAGATCCGCGACTACCTCGATGCCCTTCTCCTCTGCCTCTGGCCTTATGAATACAATCAGGTCATTGACCACATCATTAATGCTGCCAAGCGTCAGCTCTATGTTCATCGGCCTCACTGCAAAGAGGAAATCCACTGCGATGGAATTGAGATGGTTCGTCTCCTCATCGATCACGCTCAGGTAGCGCTCTGCATCATCCTCTGTAAGGGAGCCCTTCCTCTGGAAGGCCTTTCTGAGCAGCTGGAGGTGTATCTTCATGGCAGCAAGGGGGTTCTTGATCTCGTGAGCGATGCCGGCGGCCATAGTCGTCATGCTTGCAAGGGACTCCGATCTTCTGAGCTTAGTCTCCTTCCTGAGGTCATCGGTTATATCCTCGAAGACTATATCCATATAGTTCTCCTCCCCGACCTGCATGGATGAGAACGAGACCCGTATCGCGGCTGTCTCGTTTCCCTTCTGGAAGAAGAAGTCCTTAGGATCGGCCTTGTCCTCTCCTTTGAATACTCCCTGTATGAATGCCCTGAGGTCCTTGTCCGTTATCACATCGAGGATGCTTCTCCCCTCGTAGCTTCTTATGTTCCTCCTCGATGGAATAAGCGCGAACAGGGCCTTATTGACAAATACGATGCTAAGGTCCTTCCTTACAACAGCATGTCCATCCCCGATCGTATCAAGCAGAGCCTGCTTGAGATCGGATTCCCCTATCTCCTTCCTTACAAGAGCCTCGAATTCCTTCATGGGGACGGAATCGAGGTTATCCATGACCCTTCTTAAAAGCTTATTCGACAACCGAAGCCTCCCTTAGGGCAAGATCGAGAGCTGCCTTGATAGGAAGATTGTAAACCTGGCTGGCCCTGATGCAGTCAGAGAGAATAGCCTTCTTCCTCATAGCCATATAGCTATTGCCATTTGATATGAAGTCCTTCTCAAGGGCCTCGACTACCTTCTTCCTGAAATAACCATAGGCGCCGAGCCTGTCAAGGAGAGCGAACAGGGAAGCCTCATCGGACCTGGGAAGCATCCTCGATGAGAGGAATGCCTCTACGTACTTATCCGCTCCTTCATCAACAGCCTCCCTCTCCTCCTTGCTTATAGCCATCTGGAAAAGGAACATATCGATGCTGCTGTATGAGCCGTATATGCTGAATAAGGATCCGACAAGACCGGAGACAGCTGAAGATGAGAGCTCCGGGAACCTGAATTTCCTCACTCTTGAGAGAAGAGTCGGAAGCATCCGGCTCCCCGATGATGACAAGAGGATGATATGGCAATGCTCATCAGGCTCCTCAAGCACCTTGAGAAGGCTGTTCTTCGCGCCATCTGATGCATCCTCTATATTCTCTATCACTGCGAACTTCTCATCGCTTCCGGATGAGAACCAATCCTGGATCGCCCTTATCTCATCGATCGATGCACCGTTCTTCCTGCCCCTTGATAGAAACCTCTCGTTCACGATCTTCGAGGACACAAGAGCTGTGATCTCATTTATCTCGCTCTCTGAGTAATCCCTCTCCTCCTCAAAGGAATATAGCGCGACATCCACCTCGCTTGCGTCTGCGAATGCGCCGGAGAGACCTGAGTCCTTTATGGAGGAGAATGCCGCATGGTACTGCATGAGCGCGGTTCTCACGCTCTGGATGAAGAAGATCCTGCTTCTGGAGCTGCGCTGATTGCGAAAGAGGCTGACAGCAGCCTTGAGCTGGATACCCAGATCACGGGAAGGAAGGAATGCTATCTGACCTGTCGAGAGCATGCTTCTTCTGTCATTTGCATCCATCATCAGGAAGGCAAGATCGAAAGCCGCTGTGAGCTTCGATGAGCCAGGAGGGCCATAGAACAGAAGGGACTGGGAAAGGCTGTTCTCCTCTATCCCTCTTTCAAGCTCCGCTGCTATATCCTTCTGCGTAGACGGAAGATACATCAATGGCATTACAGGGAAACCCCCTTGAGTATATCGAGAAACGACGGGAAGAGCGGCTTTATGATCGAAGAGACGATGAGGCTCGAATCAGTGAGCCTTGAGATATCCAGAAATGGCTGGTATGCAAGAATGGCGATTATCAATGACATCACCAGAGACGTGGATACAAGGCCCCATACGAAGCCGAGGATCGAGTTGACGACCTCAAGGCCGATTCCCTCAAGCACATCCTCTATCATGTTCCCTAATAGCGAAATAACGATATATATCACTGCCGCTATCGTCGCGAATGCAAGCACGGATGACCATAGTATCGGCAATCCTATGCGATCCGAGATAAGCCCTGCAACCGGAGAAGTGAAGAGAAGAGCAAGAGGAAACGAGAGCAGGAAACCGAGATTGCTTCCTGCTGCCCTCCCGAAGCCTGTTATGCATCCGGAGACAGCCCCGATCAGTATTATTGCCAATGATACGATATCTATGATCCCGAACGAAAGGGATCCGATTGTCAGAGTCCAGTCCATGCCTATAGTATAACCATTCATAACCTAGAATGCCAACGCCTTTGGCTTCTACCAATTCTTCACGGAAATCATTATTATTCAGGTATGGGAAATTTTTTAGCAGCCCTCTTCGGGGGCACAAAACACGATAAGGACATGAAGCGCCTCAGGCCTATAGTGGAGGCGGTCAAGAAGGAATACAGCTGGGCAGCGGGACTCGATGCAGAGGAATTCCCTATCCAGACAGGGAAATGGAAGGATGAGATAAAAAACGGCGCGGACATAGACTCGATCCTCCCGAAGGCATTCGCGCTTGCAAGGGAAGCTGCGGGAAGAACGCTCGGCGAATGGCATTACGATGTGCAGATCATGGGTGCTATTGTGCTTCATCAGGGTTCTATACTGGAGATGAAGACCGGAGAAGGAAAGACCCTTACATGCGTTCCGGCAGCCTACCTGAATGCTCTCACGGGATGCGGGGTCCACATCGTCACTGTAAATGACTACCTTGCCCAGAGGGACGCAGAGTGGATGGGACCTGTATTCAGATACCTCGGGCTGACTGTCGGCGTGATCACCTCTGGCCAGGATGAGGACAGGAAGAGAATCGCATACTCATCCGATATCACATACGGAACGAACAACGAGTTCGGCTTCGACTACCTCAGGGATAACATGAAGATGACAATCGAGTCCAAGACCCAGCCACGCCATGGCTTCTGCGTCATAGACGAGATCGACTCGATCCTCATCGATGAGGCAAGGACACCTCTGATCATCTCCGGCCAGGCCGAGGATGATACCCCGAAGGTAAAGGCCGCTCATTCAGTGGTCCCCTACCTGAAGGAATGCGAGAAGAACCCTGAGACAGGAACCTACTATGAGCTGACAGAGATGGAGAAATTCGATAAGCAGCTTGCTCTCTCCTTCGACGAGAAGGGCGACTACAAGCTCGATGAGAAATCCAAGAAGGTAACCTTCACCAAGCAGGGAATGACCCACATGGAAGAGCTGCTTAGGAGATTCAATGCGCTTGAGCCAAGCATCGACGAGGAAGGAAGGACCGTATGCTCCCTCTATTCCGATAACAACTTCGAGCTGGTCCATTACGTCACTCAGGCAGTGAGGGCGGAGAAGCTCTTCAAGAACGATGTCGACTATATCGTCAAGGACGGTGAAGTGCAGATCGTCGATGAATTCACAGGAAGGGTCCTGCAGGGAAGAAGGTACTCAGATGGGCTTCATCAGGCAATCGAGGCGAAGGAGAACGTCAAGGTCCTCGGGCAGTCAAAGACATTCGCGACAATCACGTTCCAGAACTTCTTCAGGATGTATTCTAAGATATCCGGAATGACCGGCACAGCAGACACAGAGGCTACTGAGTTCAAGCAGATCTACAATCTCGACGTAGTGGTCATCCCTACAAACAAGCCAGTGCAGCGAAAGGATCTTCCTGATCTCACGTACTACGATGAGGAGTGCAAGTTCAACGCAATCGTGAAGGACGTAAAGAGGATCCATGCAACAGGGCAGCCCATACTCATAGGAACAGCCTCGATCGATAAGTCAGAGAAGCTTTCGATGCTCCTTAGGCGCGAGGGCATCAGGCATGAGGTCCTGAATGCCAAGAACCATGCGAGGGAGGCCTTCATCATCGGCGAGGCTGGAGCAAAGGGCGCTGTCACGATCGCTACCAACATGGCAGGAAGAGGAACGGACATCAAGCTCGGAGGATCGCCGCAGCACATGGCTCTCAGGAAGGTCGGAACAGAGGCATCAGATGAGGAGCTCAGGAAGGCCACTGAGGAGATCATGGGAGAATACAGGAAGGCCTACGAGGAAGTGAAGGCTCTGGGAGGACTGTACATCATCGGCTCTGAGCGCCACGAGTCAAGGAGAATCGACAACCAGCTGAGAGGAAGAGCCGGAAGGCAGGGAGACCCAGGTACCAGCCAGTTCTACATTTCGCTTGACGATCCGCTGATGAGGCTCTTTGCTAAGGAAGGACTCAAGGAGATGATAGGACGCCTTGGTCTTAAGAACGGCGAGGCAATCCAGCATAAGATGCTCGATAACGCAATCGAGAATGCGCAGAAGAGAGTCGAGCAGAGGAACTTCGAAATCAGGAAGCACCTTCTCGAGTACGATGATGTCCTCAATGAGCAGAGGAACTTCATCTACTCGGAAAGGGACAGGATACTCTCATCTGACTCCCTCTCGGACCGCGTCCTGGAGAACTCGTTGGAGCTCGCTCAGGATGCATGGGATGAGTCATCAGGCTCCGCTTCTTCCTTCATGGAGAAGTTCTTCTCGCTCTTCGGCTACCAGCTCGAGGGAGAGGCAACGATAGAGAATGCGAAGAGCACGATCGAGAGAAAGCTGAGGGAGAAGGAAGAGAAGATATCAAAGCAGGGTTTCTGCCAGATCATAAGGTACATCTACCTCAGGAACATAGACAGGAGATGGATAGACCACCTCGATGCGCTTGAGGATATCAGAAACGCTGCATCCCTCATGAGCTATGCACAGAAGAACCCTCTTGTGGAGTACAAGAATACAGCTTCCGATGCATTCGACCAGATGCTTGAGGAGATAACGCTGGCTGTAGTGAGGACTGTGAATGGAAGCATCTCCATCGCTCCCAGGCAGCAGACGCCAAGGGCAGTGAACCTCAGCGCATTGCACCAGAGGCCTGTGACGGCTGTATCCTCGCAGAGCCAGAGCAGCAGCACTACAGTGATAAGAAGCACTGCTAAGGTAGGGAGAAACGATCCATGCCCATGCGGGAGCGGCAAGAAATACAAGAACTGCTGCGGAAGGTCATTCTGATAGGAATAAGCCAGGGAAACCTGGCTTATTCAGTCAATTCATATCCATAAGAAGCGAAGGATCAAGCTTGATGCCGTTCTGCTCTATCGTGAGCATAAGGGAGACATCGCTGATGAATTTCCTGCTGGATGAACCCACCGATCCTATGACCTGCCCTTTGGAGACATCGGACGTTGCCTTCACATCGACTGTCTCAAGCCCGTAGTATCCAGTCCTGTATCCATCCCTATGCGATACGATCACGAAGCGTCCGTACTTCCTGTCGTTTCCTATATCCACAACATATCCATCCTGGCATGCAATGACAGCAGATCCAGGAAGAGCCGAGATGACAACACCATCAAGCCTCGATCCATTGAGGTACTCACCGAAGGATACAGCCACTTCCCCATCTATCGGCATGATGAACATCGGGCTTCTCTCCTTCATTGGAGCGCCTTCTGGGATGAAAAGCTCTGTTCCTGGCAGGAGAAGCTCCCCTGAGAGCCCATTGATCTCTATAAGCTCCGTCTCCGATACGGATGGAGCGAATCTCCTTCTGATGGAGATCAGAGTGTCGTCCTCCTTAACGATATAGATCTGGCCATCCATCTTAGGGATCCTGATCCTAAGCCCTGGCGTTAAGCTTACCACGCTCCTCATCCTGTTCACGGAGACAATGGACGATGCATTGATGCCAAAGGAGGATGCAATCGAATCAACGGTATCGCCATTCTTTACAGTATATGCAAGCCACCAAGGCCCATCATCTTCATTCTGGGAAGCCGGAGCCACTGGCTCTTCTTTCTCCTTTGCTGCCTCTGCCGCATCAGATCCAGCCTGAGCAACGGATGCACCTTCTTCCTCAGGATGGCTTTCCTCTGCTGATTGGCTGATTACTTCCTTTTCATCCGGGATATCAGGAAGAGCCTCCTCTATGCTTTCGATAGTCCCATGGGAATCCTCTTCCTCCGCTTTCATCCCTTCTATTGCATTCCCAT
>JAXFQZ010000063.1:0-6975 GCA_034178685.1 Candidatus Ornithospirochaeta sp.
AAGGCACCAATGCCAGGCCTTGCTCTCCGCTTCAACGTGAAGGTCGGCGATGCAGTCAAGAAGAATGACGTGATCATGGTCATGGAAGCTATGAAGATGGAGAACGAGATCTACGCTCCATGCGATGGCACAGTCACAAAGATCGCTGTCAACCAGGGAGACCAGGTACAGGCTGACGATCTGCTGATGATCATCGGCTAAAGGAGACGGATAATGAACGCTATACTGAATGGTATCTCATCTCTTCTGAGCACTACGGGATTGGTAGGCTTTCTCCAGCCAGGCGGCTGGGGAAACGCCGTGATGATCCTCGTAGGATTCCTGCTTCTCTACCTTGCGATCAAGAAGGGCTATGAGCCGCTTCTGCTCGTGCCTATCGCAATGGGATGCATCCTTTCGAACATTCCGTTTGCATACATTGCAGGCGTCGATCCTTCATCAGGGGATCCTGGATTCATCAAGATCCTCTTCGAGGCAGGTATCGACACAGGTCTCTTCCCTATCCTCATCTTCATGGGCGTAGGTGCTATGACAGACTTCGGACCGCTCATCGCTAACCCAAAGACACTTCTCCTTGGCGCAGCAGCCCAGCTCGGAATCTTCTCAGCACTCGTAGGAGCTCTCCTTCTGTCATTCATCCCTGGAATCAACTTCGACCTCAACGTCGCAGCTTCCATCGGAATCATCGGAGGAGCTGATGGCCCGACAGCAATCTACGTGACAAGCAGGCTTGCTCCTGATTACCTCGGATCGATCGCTGTTGCAGCTTATTCCTACATGGCTCTTGTACCAATCATCCAGCCACCTATCATGAAGGCTCTTACAACAGAGAAGGAAAGGAAGATCAAGATGAGCCAGCTCAGGCCTGTATCGAAGGTAGAGAAGATCGTATTCCCTATCATGGTACTCACGATCTGCGCTATCCTCCTTCCATCTGCATGCCCTCTGCTTGGTGCTCTCATGTTCGGAAACCTCGCTAAGGAGTGCGGCGTAGTCAACAGACTCTCCGACACCATGCAGAATGCCCTGATGAACATCGTAACCATCTTCCTCGGACTCTCCGTAGGATCGAAGATGGCTGCAGAGAAGTTCCTCAATCTCGAGACACTCGGAATCCTCCTTCTTGGAATGGTTGCATTCGCAATCGGTACAGCCGGCGGTCTTCTGCTTGCAAAGCTCATGAACAAGATCGACCCGAAGCACCCTGTCAATCCTCTCATCGGATCGGCTGGAGTATCGGCTGTTCCAATGGCAGCGCGTGTTTCCTCTAAGGTCGGACAGGAAGCCGATCCTCAGAACTTCCTCCTGATGCATGCTATGGGCCCGAACGTATCAGGCGTTATCGGATCTGCAGTAGCAGCAGGTGTCCTCATCGCTGTAGTTCCAACGATGATGGCAGCAGTTGTATAACAGGAACACATCCTATAAGCCCGCTTCCCGTAAGCGGGTTTTTCTTTTTTCATGAATCGATTCATGCTATTCTTTTTGCTATGGTCATAGCAGCAGCCGTTATCCTGATTGTCTTTATCTGGTCCGCTTTTCTCATTGGATACAGGGAGGATGAGAAGGAACTGCACTCAGATGAATCCAAGGTATTCGATCCTAGGTGCAGAAGCATTGAGATAGAGAGAGGAAACGACAGAGCGGTATTGTTCATACATGGCTTTCCGACTACTCCCGATATGTACAGATACAGCGCAGGGATAGCCTCTGAAGCAGGCTATGATGTCTTTGCTCCTCTTATCCCATCCTTCGGAGCTGACTACAGGGACTTCGCAAAGACGAACTTCTCGTCCTGGTACAGGTGGATCGAGGACTATTACAATGAGAAGAGAAGGAATTACAGATACTTCTATGTCGTTGGAGTCTCGATGGGCGGAGCACTGACTCTGAAGCTTGCTGAGAACAACAGGGATATAACAGCTATGGCAGTTTTTTCCGCACCGGTTGTATACAATTCTCTTATCCGGGATAGGATAATCACAAATCCCGCTGGATACATAGCCAGGATCATTGCGCTCTTCACGCCATTCATTGCTCCCAGGTGCCTTACAGGGCACAAAGGAAACAACGACGGCGATGATGAGTGGATCGGATACGGGGGACAGTTTCCCAGGCAAGGAGTATCCATTATGCACAATCTCAAAGCAATCAGGAAGCGCCTTCCTGATATCAGGACACCTGTGTTCCTCCTCCATGACAAGGGGGACAGGACTGTTCCGTTCGCTAACCTTGCTATAATCGATCGGGAAATAGGATCGGAAAAGAAGAAGACAATGACAAGCTCCATGGACAGGAGGTACAGGCATACGCACCACTCGCTTCTGATGTACCATTCCTGCAGGGAGAAGAACACATACGATATCCTGGATTTCTTCAAGGAGGTTGAGGATGAGCTCAAAACGCACTGATCACATCACATGGGATGAGTACTTCATGGGTGTTGCGGTCCTGTCATCGCTCAGGTCAAAGGACCCGAATACGCAGGTAGGCGCATGCATCGTGAATCCGGACAAGAGGATTGTCGGAGTCGGCTACAATGGATTTCCAAGAGGATGCTCTGATGATGAGCTTCCATGGGACAGGAATGGAGAATGGATCGAGACGAAGTACCCTTATGTGTGCCACGCGGAGCTCAATGCCATCCTTAATTCCTCTCTCCCCTCTCTTAAGGGATCGACTCTATACGTCGCGCTCTTTCCTTGCAATGAATGCGCGAAGGCAATCATACAGACAGGCATAAAGAAGGTAGTCTACCTCTCTGACAAGTACAAGGATACGGATTCCGCGAAGGCAAGCAGGAGAATGCTCGAATCGGCAGGAGTCGAGCTTGAGCAGCTCAGGACAGACAGGAAGGAGATTACGATTTCCCTCTCGGAGTGAGGGAAAGCCATTTCCTTGACAATCATGCCTTTGGTAATAAACTAATAGAGGCTGGGCATCACAGACCGCTGTATTATTTACAGAAGCTAAGCGGCCTGGACTATTTCATATTGGGGCAGTAATGACATTTTCGGTAAATGGTCGGACCATCAGTACAGAAAAGGATATGAAGCTTCTGGCATTCCTTCGCGACGAGCTGGGGCTTAAGGGCACTAAGGACGGGTGCAGCGAAGGAGCCTGCGGAGCATGCTCTGTGATAATCAACGGAAAGCTGACTAAGGCATGCATACCTTATATCTCGAAGCTCGAGGGCGCATCCGTAATAACGATCGAAGGACTCACGGAGAAGGAGAAGAGCATCTACTCCTACTCATTCGCAGAGTGCGGCGCTGTCCAGTGAGGCTTCTGCACGCCTGGCATGGTAATGGCCGCGAAGGCCCTGATCGACATCAACCCTGAGCCTTCAAGGGATGATGTGAGGAAGGCAATCAGGGGCAACATATGCAGATGCACAGGATACATCAAGATAGAGGATGCGATCCTGATGGCAGCAGAGTTCCTCAGATCTGGAACCGTGCCTGAGGAAGGAAGCGAGGAAGGAAGGATCAGGCAGCGCTTCAGAAGAGTCGATGCCGCTGAGAAGGCCCTCGGAGAGGGAAGGTTCGCAGATGATATCGAGATAGAAGGGATGGTCTATGCCTCCGCTATCCGCTCACCCTACCCTAGATGCATCGTGAGGAAAATCGATTCATCGGAGGCTGAGAAGGATGAGAGGTGCGTCGCTGTAATAAAGGCAGACCAGGTTCCGGAGAGGATGCTTGGGCATCTGGTCCATGACTGGCCTGTGCTTGTCGGAGAGGGAGAGACAACAAGCTACATAGGAGATGCGCTATGCCTTGTAGTGTCATATGACAGGAACGCCCTTGAGGAACTGAAGGCGAAGGTCAGGATCGAGTGCGAGGAGCTCGAGGGAGTCTTCTCGATAGAATCGGCCCTTGAAGACAGGATACATGTGCATGGCGACACGAACATCCTCGTCGAGCACAGAATCAGGCGAGGCGATGCAGACAAGGCACTCGAAGGCGCCAGATACACAGTAAGCGATACATTCCATACTCCGCATACAGAGCATGCATTCATGGAGCCTGAGTGCGCTATAGCTCTTCCTGAGGACGATGGCGTGATGCTCATCACAGGAGGGCAGTCCATCTATGACGAGCAGAGGGAGGTCTCGAGGATGCTATGCCTCGACAGATCGAAGGTGCATGTCAGAAGCGCTCTTGTAGGAGGAGGCTTCGGCGGAAAGGAGGACATGTCAGTCCAGCACCATGCTGCTCTTTGCGCATACATACTCAAGCGTCCAGTGAAGGTGAAGCTCACCAGGCAGGAGAGCCTCATTGTCCATCCTAAGCGCCATCCGATGGATATGACGATGACCTTGGGATGCGACGGAAACGGACGACTTGTGGGCATGAAGTGCCAGATCCATTCAGACACAGGAGCATATGCATCCCTTGGGGGCCCTGTGCTTCAGAGAGCATGCACCCATGCTCCAGGCCCATACAGCTACACGAATATAGATATCGATGGCATTGCGCTGTATACGAACAACGTACCCTCCGGCGCATTCAGGGGCTTTGGAGTAACGCAGTCATGCTTTGCGCTTGAGGTTCTCATCGACAGGCTTGCTTCCAAGGCCGGGATAGACCCATATGAATTCAGGCGCATCAATGTAATAAAGCCAGGTGATGTCCTTCCCAATGGTCAGATCGCATCACCTGACACAGGCGCTGCAGAATGCCTTGAGGCAGTGAAATCTGCATACTATGGCCATGGGGTAACAGGAATCGCCATGGCCATGAAGAACAGCGGAGTCGGCGTAGGAGTGCCAGACACCGGGAGGTGCTGCATCTCCGTAGAGAGCGGGAAGCTCCACATCAGGACCTCCGCTGCATGCATGGGACAGGGAATCAAGACAGTCGCTCTGCAGATAGCAATCGAGACAACGGGGCTGGGAAGCGATTCGTTCATCGTAGAGGAGCCGGACACAGCAAGGACTCCGGATAGCGGAACATCGACAGCATCGAGGCAGACAGCATTCACAGGAGAGGCAGTGAGGATCGCTGCGTCAAAGCTCAGAGCCGATCTTGATCATCATAGCCTTTCAGAGCTTGAGGGAAAGGAGTACAGCGGCGAGTTCTCATATGTCACGGATCCTATAACAAGCGAGAAGAAGAACCCTGTCTCCCACCTTGCATACTCATACTCTGCGCAGGTTGCAGAGCTTGGAGAGGATGGGAAGGTAAGGAGGATCACTGCGGCATGCGATGCCGGCACTGTGATCAACAGGCAGTCGATAGAGGGGCAGATCGAAGGCGGAGTGCTGATGGGAATGGGATACGCACTGACAGAGAGCTTCAGGATGGAGAATGGCTTCGTGAAGTCGAAGTACGGCACGCTGGGGCTGATCAGGGCAACAGACAGGCCTGAGATAGATACGATCACAGTCACTGGCAAGGGAAGGCTAGAAACAAGCTATGGCGCAAAGGGCGTCGGAGAGCTATGCACGATCCCTACAGCCCCTGCTATCGCCAACGCTTACAGCAGGTTCGACGGAAAGGAAAGAAGCAGCCTTCCACTGGAGGATACTGCCTATAAAAAGGGCAGGAGATGAAAGCAGAGGAATTCTTCAGAGAGCTGCTCCGGATTCCCTCCCCTTCACTGAAGGAAGAGAGGATGGCAGGGTATCTGATCAGTAGATTCGCTGAATACGGGTACAGCTTCATCAAGGACAGCTTCGGCAATCTCCTCTTCTACAGAAGCATGGAAGGCATGAAGATCATGTTCGAGGCCCATATGGACACAGTGGATCCCGCTATCGAGCCCCATGTCATGGAAGACGAGACAAGCTTCTTCACAGATGGAACGACGGCGCTAGGAGCAGATGACAAAGCAGGGATCGCAGCTATGCTCGAGTACGCATCAGAGAGCTCTTCGGATAAAGCCATATTCCTCCTATGCAGGGCTGAGGAAATTGGCCTTATGGGTTCCTCTAAGCTGGAAGCCCGGTTCTTTGACCCATTCGATATAGCATACTGCATCTCGCTGGACACGCAGGGAGACGTCGGGCGCATCATAAGCACGCAGACGGGAAAGAACAGGATCACTGTCACCGTAAAGGGAAGGAAGGCACATGCAGGCTTCTCCCCTGAGAAGGGCATCAATGCGATTAAGTGCGCTTCCGAGATGATCTCCAGGCTTGAATCCGGGCGCATAGATGAAGAGACCACTATGAACGTCGGATCGTTCATTGCTGAAGGAAGCACGAATGTCGTGCCATCCCTTGCCCGCTTCCAGTACGAGATCAGATCGATCAGCAGCAGCAAGAGGAAGGCTCTTACAGATAAGCTGGTAGAGACATGCATGAGGACGGCAGAGGAATTCCATGCAGAGGCAGAAGCCTCTGTAGAGGAGCTATACCTGCCCTACTCTATTCCTGATAGCGACCCGATGATCGATGATATAAAATGCGCAATGGAAGCAATCGGCGTAAGGCCTGAGCTCTTCTCCTCAACAGGAGGAAGCGATGCGAACAACCTGAACAGGATCGGGATCAAGAGCCTTGTGATCGGCATAGGCTACCGCAATGCGCATGGCAATGAGGAGAGAATAGAGAAAAAACAGCTATCGCTTCTGGCCCTGCTTATCAGGAAGATTGCCTGAGACGCGCTCAATCGCATTCCACGTATTCTCGATCAGCATCTTCCTGAAGCGAGGAGGTTCATCCTTGAGTCTCTCCGAGAGTTCATCCCGGCTTCTGGGGACTCTCATGGCAAGCTCAGCTATCCTATGCTTGTCCATGACGCGGACAGCTGGCACATTGAAGCGGCGGGCTATGGCATCACGTGCAAGGTATATTGCCTTGACGTACTCTCTTTCCCTGCTTCCTAGCATCCTCCAGCTGCATACCTTAGTCCATCCGGGCTTTCCCTCCGCCACCTGGGTCGCCTTCCTCATCATCGCCTCTGTGTGCTTCTCAAGATGCTTCTCCCTGACAAGGTCCTCGAGAATGGATCTGAGCGCAATGAGGTA
>JAXFQZ010000103.1:0-16764 GCA_034178685.1 Candidatus Ornithospirochaeta sp.
CATCTGATGAGGTCGGTGAGGTTCTGAGGACAGGAACACTGACTGACTGCACCTTCTCGTTCACTGGAAACACATACAACAGCGTATCGCTTGCTGATGTGACAGATGGCACTGACGACGCTTATACGATAACAGCAAGCAAATGATACTTAACAGGGCACCTGCTCCGGCAGGTGCTCTCTTCTCTATTCCGGATGGCTTCCTGACCGATTTGAGATGGCAAATCCTTTGTCCATGGGATAGAATGCAGGCATGAATGAAGAGATTGAAAGGCTTGAGATAAAGATAAGCTATCTTGAGAGCCAGAATGCTGAGCTCAACGAAGTCGTGATCGAGCAGGGAAGGTCCATCGATTCCCTTCTTGCGAGGATCGATAAGCTCGAGAAGAAGGTAATGGAGCTTATTGAGGAGGCAGGCGATGGCGAAAGACCGAACAGAAGGCCTCCGCACTATTGATCAATGGATATGCCCGAAGTGCGGCAGGAGCTTCAGGAATAAGGACCAGAGCCACTACTGCGGGAAAAAGCCTTCCGATATCGACGAGTATATACAGAGCAGCTGCCATATAGCTGAGCTATCATGTGTCAGGGATGCAATAAGGAAAGCAATCCCTGAAGCTGAGGAGAGGATCAGCTGGAGCATGCCTACGTTCTGGAAAGGATGCAACATCATACACTTTGCAGAGCAGAAGAACCATGTCGGGATTTATCCGGGGCCCGAAGCCGTTGCCCATTTCCAGAGCAGGCTATCGGGTTTCAGATACAGCAAGGGAAGCATCCGGATTCCATATGACAGGATAGATGCAGGGCTAATTGGCGATATAGCATCCTGGTGCTATGAGAACGCAGTCTCCGGAAGATAGGCATTATATTCGCCTCAGCTCTTCCTTCTCCACTCGGTCTCTGCCTCGAATACGACCTCCTGATCGTTTCCGTCGTCTGAGGTCCTGATTATCTCAGTGTAGAACATAGGGCGCTCCTGATCGATCTGCACTGTCTCAACGCGGATCCTGTCTGTCTGGTATGTCTGCTTTGCCCAGTGGCAGTCGATCATCGATACCTCGTATTCATCGAGGAATACCTTAGGAAAGGAATCGACTGTCCAGTTGACATAGCTTATGTTGTTCACATGCCTGTTGTAGTCGATATCGAAATACGTGACGACAGGCTCGATCGAGAACGATGGCCCCTTGTACTCATCCCTGCTTCTCATCTTCCCAAGCTCAGGGGATACGAACCTCAGGCTCTCATCTGGAGCAGGTATCCTTTTCTCGATTTCCTGTGGCCTTACTGGCCTTTTCCTGACCATGTCCATGATCACCCAGTGCGTAATCGCAGTGAAGAGGGGATTTCCGTTCTGGTCATCGGCTTTCACTACACGGGGCGCAAAGAGCCTGTATGCCTTCTGCGGCCAGGTCTCTGTTACGGCTGTATCCTTCCAGGATGCTGTTCTCTGTATCTCCATCCTCGTGCGGGAGACCATCCAGGTCCTTCCTTCGTTCTCGAGAAGGTCCCTGATCCCTGCGCCTTTCATATCTGCATGGAGGCCGCTCATCTCCTGGTTTATTGCAAAGTAATAGGGGAGCTTTGCCTTGTAGAAGCAGTCGCAGTCGCTGCTTGAGATGTAGTATTCATCGCGTCCTATGTTGTTCTCATCTATCCTGAACATCGATTTCCCTCCTGTAGAACCTAAGCATAGAACGGCCGTACTTCCTCTTGTCGACAAGAGTGAATGCGTTCACGCTCTCAGGCCATTCCTTCTCCTCTTCCTCCGGATAGTGGATGATGAAGAGCCCGCCTTCCTTTACGATCCCGGATTTATCTGCCTTGTTAAGCAGCTCCAGCTTACCAGCCATGGGAAACGGGGGATCTGCATAGACTATCGAGTACCTGTACGGGGAGGAGAGTATGAACCTGTCTGCATCCATCATGAAGAGCCTATGGCTCTCCTCGACAAACGAGAGGTTCTTCTCTATAGTCGCCTTCTTTCCCCTGTCGTTCTCCACCAGGTGCACTGGATCTGCTCCCCTTGAGGCTGCTTCGATCGCAACGCATCCCGACCCTGAGAAGAGATCGAGGAACGACAGTCCCGAAAGATCCCCAAGGATCGCGAACAGCGATTCCCTCATCCTGTCCATTGCCGGCCTGATCACACCAGGTGGGCACTGTATCTGCCTTCTTACGTACTTTCCGCCTGTTATCCTCATATGCTCTCCTTGTCCAGGAACCCGAATCCTATCAGCTCCAGGCTGTATCCCAGCTCGTTTCTCCTCAGAGCCCTTTCCTCTGTCTCCGCCTCTCCTCTCTGGTTGTCCGTAGGGTCAGAAGGGTAGTGCTTCTTTCCTGTGAGAGTAAGGCCAGTTGCATTATTCGCAACCATCCTGAATACATCCCCGGATCCGAAGTAGTGGTTCCATCTATCCATCTTCCCGCTCCTGTATGCGCCTCCTCCGAAGGAGCAGTCAGCAAAGCACCAGGAGTATTCAGGAAGGTAGAACTCAGCCCAGTCATGGCATGATACCCCTTCAGGAGTGACATACCATCCCGATTGCCAGCGGGCAGGTATTCCTGCGATCCGGCAAAGCGTGATGAAGAGCATTGCCTGCATCCCGCAGTCGCCCTTGAGGCTCGATGCCGTGAATTCGCTGATGTTGTCGAAGGTGGTATACTCCCTTACGAATGAGTACTTCACGTTCCTCGTGATCCAGTCATAGATCGCCCTTGCCTTCATGGCTCTGTCATCTATTCCAGCTGTGATCTCCCTTGCAAGCTCCCTCAGGTATGGAGTGAAGAGCATATGAGGGGCCTGGGGCTCCAAATACTCATCCATTCCGGAAAGAGGTGCTGTAGATGATACTATGTTTCTCTTCACAGCCTCTATCGTGTATGAGAACTCTATCCAGCTTCTTCCCCTTCCTTCGAAGACTGCGGTCCTCATCAGAGCATTCTCTGCGTCTATAGAGACAAGGTCGGGGCTGCTTCCGTGTATCACGATATCCGAGATGCACTCAGCCTTCCTCACGATGGGTATGTTCCTATGCGTCTCTTCATCCGTCTTCGGCTCAAGGGATGCCCTTACGCGTATACGCGCCTTCCTCGATCCATGCCTTGACATGTAGGCTGCATTCTCATCCCTGAGCATGAGGTCGCTGCTTTCCCCATCCTCCTTCAGGCCGCACCTTGCTGATGCATTGCCGATCAGCCTTGCCTCAAGATGGATCTCCCCATCGATGTAGTACCAGTCAAGGTCCCCGTTCTCTATGTATGAGGAAAGCATTCCCTTTCTGTAGAGCGGGAACTCCTTCAGAAGAAGCTCCTCTGCTTCGCTGTATGTATATGGATACTGCTTAGAGAGCACTTCGAGGTTGTTCTTCTCAAGCTCGAGGCGGCGCCTAAGGGCATCGGGGATCTCCTTTTCAAGGTATGATCCGATAATCCGCAAAGCGAAAGCGAAGTCGCCATGCTTTTTGGCCTTGTCCACTGCTTCCGGAAGAGGGTATGCCTGGTCGGAAAGGACTGGCTTCATACGCCAAGCCCTGTCTGGTCAGCAACCTGCTGCATTCCCTTTATCGTCTCCTCGATGATCGCAGATAGGTCCATTGAGAGCATCTCGGCGCCCTTTGCTATGATATCCCTGTTGACACCGGCTGCGAACGAAGGGGTCTTCCACTTCTTCTTCACGGACTTGACTGTCATCCCGTTCATCCTCTCAGGCCTCATCAGCGCGGTTGCATGCACAAGGCCCGAAAGCTCATCGATCGTGAAGAGTATCTTCTCCATCTTCCTCTCCGGCTCGACGTCCGTGCATATGCCGTATCCGTGGCTGCAGATTGCATGGATCACATCCTCTGGCGCATCTATCTCCTTAAGAAGCTCTGGAGCCTTCCTGCAGTGCTCCTCCGGGAACTTCTCCCAGTCTATATCATGAAGAAGCCCTACTATGCCCCAGTACTCCGGATCCTCTCCCTCAAGCTGTGCAAAGTGCCTCATCACAGCCTCTACTTCAAGCGCATGATGGTAAAGGCTCTCCGATTCATTGTATTTATGCCATAGGCCAAGTGCCTGCTCTCTGGTAAGCGTCATATTATCCTCCATGGGAAAGTATAACCATTCTTGGGTGCAATAACTACATCAGCGCTTTCCTGATGACCGCATTCTCTCCTAGCAGAAGGCCCCTGTCCTCCCTTATGATCCTCTCGGCTTCCTTCCTTGCCAGGTCTATCAGATCGATATCGGAAGTAAGGGATGCGAACCTCAGGCGCAGGAAGCCTGACTGCTTCGACCCTGCGATCTCCCCAGGTCCCCTTATCTCAAGGTCCTTCTCAGCTATGGCAAAGCCGTCGTTTGTCTCCTTCATCACCCTGAGCCTCTCCTTTGCATCCTGGCTGAGGCTCTTCGAGTATACAAGGAAGCAGTAGGAGCTCTTGTCCGACCTGCCGACTCTTCCCCTGAGCTGATGAAGCGCGGCAAGGCCGAACCTGTCCGCATGCTCTATTACCATGCATGTGGCATCAGGGATATCTATTCCGACCTCCACGACCGATGTCGCTACAAGGTACATGATCCTCTTGTCCCTGAATGCGTTCAGTATATCCATCTTCTCTTCCTCGGGAAGCTTCGAGTGGATCAGCGCTGAAGGAATGCCCGGGTATATCGACTTCAGGGTCTGGTACATCGTAGTCACATCCCTCAGGTCGCTTTCTCCCTCATCATCGATCCTCGGGTATACGAAATAGGCCTGGTGGTTCCTTGTGAATTCCACAGCGATCGAGGAATACATGCTTGCCCTGCTGTCCTCGCTCACAAGGTATGTCCTTATCGGGATCCTCCCGGATGGCATAGTGCGTATCGTAGAGACATCTAGGTCCGCAAAGAGCGTGAGCGCAAGCGTCCTGGGGATGGGAGTTGCTGTCATGGATAGCAGGCTGCACTCCTTTCCCTTGTTCTTCAGGGCCTCTCTCTGCTGCACGCCGAACCTGTGCTGCTCATCTATTATCGTGTATCTCAGGTTCCTGAAAGCGACATCTGAGGAGAAGAGGGCATGAGTCCCGATGGCAAGGTCGACATCCCCGTCCCTGAGTGCCTTGAGAAGAAGCTTCCTGCCGCTTCCCTTCACATCGCCTGTGATGAATGCGATCCTGATCCCGAGCCTCTCCATCAGCTTTGCGGCGTTCTCTGCATGTTGCCTTGCAAGGAGCTCCGTGGGGGCCATGAAGGCAACCTGGCCTCCTCTGTCTATTTCGTGGATCGCTGAAAGCCATGCTATGAGCGTCTTTCCAGATCCTACGTCCCCCTGAAGCAGCCTGTTCATAGGGGAGGGTGAATCGAGGTCGCTTCTTATCTCATCGATGACCTTCCTCTGGTCCTCTGTGAGCTGGAAGGGAAGGCTTTCCAGGAAGAGCTTCTCCCTCTTTGTGGGAGAGCTCTCTTTCCTATGCGCATCCTTTCTCTCCCTTAGTATCGAGAGCTCCATCAGGAAGAGCTCTGTGAATGCAAGGGTCTTCCTTGCTCCTGAAGCATCATCATCCGATTGAGGGAAGTGCATCATCCTGTATGCCTGATCGTGGTGCATCAGCCCAAGGCGGCTGTAGAATGAGGACGGAAGCTCATCCTCGAAGGGAGAGAGCGCCTTCAGGGCGTAAGAGGCAGCTGAGCGCATGATCTTCTGGCTGAGGTTTCCCGAGAGCGGATACACTGGAAGTATCCTTCCTATGCCTGCCTCCTCCCTTGTCTTCTTGATCTCGAAGGATGCTGTCTGGTAGGCCGACCTGCTTCTTGTCACTGTGGCATTGATGAACCACTCGGAGCCGAGCGTCAGCATTCCCTTGAGGTATGCTCTGTTGAAGCATAGGATCTCGAGCCTCGTGCCATCGTCATCCTCTGCTGTCACCTTCAGCGTGCGTCCCTTCCTGGAGGGGAAATCGGAGTGGGAGAGGACTGTGATGCGGCAGCTGATCGATGGGTTCTCGATGCTTGCCATCCTTATGGTGCGCTCCTCTCTTCTGTCATCGTATGCGCGGGGAGGGAACCGGACCATGTCCTCCAGTGTGCTTATGCCGAGACGTGAGAACTCCTGGGCCAGTACTTTCCCTATGCCGGGGATCTCAGTCAGGGCCCTTGCCATCAGAATGGTATCCTAAGGGCGAGGTTCGAAAGAAGCACGATCGCGTACCTGCTTACGAAGTAGATCATCAGCATTATGACAAGGGAGATTATAGAGAGGGTGCTCTCCCTTGGGATCGAATTCGGGAAAAGCAGCTTCCTGATGCCTAGGACGAAGGAATCGGAAATCCCTGTCATGACTCTCGAGGCACCGTAGAACATCGGGGATCTTGAGAGCGATGCGATTGTCTTTATGATCAGCGATATGATCATGAAGAGAAGGAAGATCGAGAGCGCATAGGACCAGAATGCGCTTATGAAGAGCGACAGGATCATGCCGAACGTGAGTATGCCGTAGACCCCGTAGATGTTGAGGACTGACTGCAGCACAGAGAGAAGCCCTACTGCAAGGACGGGCGAGAAGTCCAGCATGCCCATCCTCATCCTGCTTGTCCTGAATAGATTCAGATAGGGGTCTATTATCGCTGCGATGTAGTATGTGAATGAGCCTGGCCTTGGATAGGGATTTGCCCAGGAGAGCAGTATCCTTATCCAGATCAGGAACGAATATACCGATATAAGCCTGGAAAGCACCAGCGCGGTTTTCATCAATGCGTTCAAATGAGCCTCCGAATAATAAGTTAGCTAACCCATACCTTTTTGACCACATCTATCTCCGATAGTGCCTTCGAGAGCTCCATTGAGAACGAGACAGCGCAGTCCGGGCCTGCCTCGAGCTCCTGCCCATCCACGCCTTCGATTGTGAACGAGACAGGCGTGAAGCCCTCGTTAGCCCTTATTATCCTCTGTATTGGCCTCAGTTCCTCGATCGGGAACGAGCCGCTCTTCCTGAGCTGTATGTGAAGCCTGCTCACAGCCTCGGGCTTGAGGTCGTTAGGCGATACGACTGAGTCGATCAGGAACGATATCCTGTCATCGCCTTCCTTCTGCTTGAAGGTCCCGATGAAGCCATAGACCTGGTCCTTCTCCACAAGGTCCCTTATCGTCTCATAGGTTGAAGGGAATGCGACAGCATCCACGTCCCCTTCCTTGGTCTGGAGAGTGTACATGCCCATCTTGTCCTTCTTCTTCGTCAGCACCTGCCTGAGCGATGTCACCATAGCGATCAGGGACGTCGGATGGTTCATAGGGATCGTGTCACGGTCTGCGAGGTTCGCCCTCACGCATGCAGCGATCTGCTGATCGTAGCTATCGAGGGGATGCCCTGAGATATAGAAGCCAAGAAGCTCCTTCTCCATCCTGAGCTTCTCGTTCTTCTCCCACTCCTCGACTTCCCTCATCCTGAAGCTGCCGATGGAAGCCTCCTCCTCTCCGAACAGCGAGAGCTGGCCATAGGCGGAGGCCTCCCTCTCTGCCCTGTCGAACTTTATTGCATCATCGAGGTTGGCAAGCAGGGTTGCCCTTCCTTCCCCAAGCTCGTCGAATGCTCCTGCCTTGATCAGCGACTCGAGTGTCTTTGAGTTGATGCTCTCGGACTGACGCGACAGGAATTCCATGAAGTCCTTGTATGGGCCGTTCTTTTCCCTCTCCCTTATGATTCCTTCCGTGATCGACTCTCCGACGTTCTTGATTCCAGCAAGCCCGTAGATAATATCGCCATTTGAGACATTGAAGTGCTTTTCCGATCTGTTGATCGATGGAGGAAGGATCTTCAGTCCGTACTTTGGCGCAAGGTTCAGGTACTCAGTGAACTTGTCCGGGTTGCTCATCTCGTTCGTGAGGTTCGCAGCGAGGAACTCTGCAGGGTAGTTGGCCTTGAGGAACGCTGTCTGGTATGCGACAACGGAGTATGCGACTGCATGGGACTTGTTGAAGCCATATCCTGCGAAAGGCTCAAGGATGTGGAAGATCTCCTCCGCATGCTCCTCTGTGTATCCTCTCTCGACAGCTCCCTTCTTGAAGATGATGAGCTGGTTCGCAAGCTCATAGGCCTTCTTTTTGCCCATGATACGCCTGAGTATGTCTGCCTGTCCGAGGGAGTAGCCAGCGATGATCTGAGCTACCTGCATTACCTGTTCCTGGTAGACGATTACTCCGTAGGTCGTCTTGAGGATTCCCTCAAGGGATGGGTCTGGGTACTTGATAGGCGTTTTCCCGAACTTGCTGTCGATGTACTGGTCGATGAACTGCATAGGGCCCGGCCTATAGAGGGCGTTCAATGCTACAAGCTCCTCTATGTTAGAGGGCATCGCTCTCTTGAGGATGTTGGCCATTCCATCCGATTCGAACTGGAAGACGCACTTAGAGTCGCCTCTGCAAAGCATGTCGAAGGTCTTCTTGTCCTCCTCATCGATCTTGTTGATATCGAAATCGGGGACCCTCTTCTTGATCAGGTCCACGGTATGCTTGATCAGCGTCAGCGTCTTGAGTCCCAGGAAGTCCATCTTCACCAGGCCGCAGTCCTCGATCTGCGTCATTGTGTACTGGGTGAATACCGATCCCGTCTTAGGGTCCGATGCCAGCGGAACATACTGGTCAAGCGGCTCCCGTCCGATCACGACTCCTGCCGCATGCAGCGATGAGTGCCTGTTGAGACCCTCAAGCCTGCGCGCCGTATCGAAGAGCTCTTTGTAGATCGGTCCGCTCTCCTCTATCTGCTTGAGCCTCGGCTCCATCTCGAAGGCATCGCTCAGGTGCACCTTGGGTCCATCGGGGATCAGGGCGCAGATCCTGTTTGCCTCATCGAATGGGATATCGAGGACACGCGCGACGTCCTTCACCACAGCCTTAGGCTTCAGGGTTCCGAACGTGACGATCTGCCCGACCCTGTCCTTGCCGTAATGCTCAGTAACGTACTCTATGACCTCGCCCCTTCTCTCGAAGCAGAAGTCGATATCGAAATCAGGCATGCTGACGCGCTCAGGATTCAGGAATCGCTCGAAAAGCAGGTTGTACTTCATCGGGTCGACATCGGTGATCGTAATGGAGTATGCAACGAGGCTTCCTGCGCCGCTTCCTCTTCCTGGCCCGACAGGGATCCCATGCATCTTCGCCCAGTGGATGTAGTCGCGCACGATCAGGAAGTAGCCTGGGAACTTCATCTGTATGATGATCCCCAGCTCGTAGTCAAGGCGCTTCTGAAGCTCCTCTGTTACAGTCTCATAGCGCTGCTTCAGCCCCTCGTTCGCAAGGTAGACAAGGTAGTCTGCCTCATCCTTGAACTCAGGCGGAATGGTGCACTTCGGAAGCACTGGGCCCGGGAAGCTGATCTGGATATCGATCCTGTCAGCTATTTTCCCTGTGTTCTCAAGCGCCTCAGGGCACCAGGAGAACCTCTCCTCCATCTCCTCGGGAGTCCTGAAGTAGAACTCTCCTTCCTTGTATCTGAGCCTGTTCTGGTCGTTCTTCTTGGAGTTGGTGCCTATGCAGAGAAGGGTGTCATGGGCGTTCCAGTCATCCTTTTCGATGTAATGTATGTCGTTTGTGCATACAAGCGGGATATCGCACTCCTTGGCAAGCCTGACAAGCATCGGGTTCGTCCTCTTCTGCTCAGGAAGCCCGTGGTCCTGCATCTCAAGGTAGTACCTGTCCGGGAATATCGACTTGAACCAGAGCGCCCTCTCCTTGGCCTTCTGGTAGTCATTGGCAAGAAGGTGCTGCAGGATCTCTCCTCCAAGGCAGGCCGAGAGGCAGATTATATTGTCGCTGTACTTCTCTATCAGCTCATCATCGATCCTCGGCTTGTAGTAGAAGCCCTCCTTGTATGCATAGGAGTTGAGCTCCATCAGGTTGTGGTAGCCCTTGTCGTTCATGGCAAGCATGATCAGATGGTAGTACCTGTTCCCGTCCACAGGGGGCCTTCTGTCCTTCCTGTCGGTTGCGGCTGAGTAGAACTCGCATCCTATTATCGGCTTGATCTCTGCCTTCCTGCATGCATTGTAGAAGGTGAGTGCTCCGAACATGTTTCCATGGTCGGTTATAGCAAGCGCCTTCATCCCGCATGCCTTTGCCTTCTCGACATAGCGCGGGATCGAAGCTGCTCCATCGAGAAGCGAATAGTCTGTATGGTTATGCAAATGTACGAAATCGCTCATTTTCTTCCTTTGTCACTGCAGGTCCGAAACCGGCTGGGTAAGGGCTCTCTGGTTCATCTCCAGGACGATCCTGTGTATCAGCCCCTTTGCCCTCGTTCTCTGAAGCGGGGTGATTCCCGGGAACGAGGAGTCTATGAATGTGAATAGCATGTTCTCGAGCGAGTGGTATTCCTCCGTGTCGAGAGGCAGGCGAAGGGATGAGAAGATGTTGTCTATGTCCCTTGATGAGCATACTCCGAACTGGGGGAACGTCATTGCAAAGCGGGGGTTGATCAGGATCTCCTGGTCCTGGCTGGCCTCGAATGCAAGCGAAACAGCCTCAGTGCTCTCGCAGATGAAGGAGCCTATGGACGAGAAGAAGCTGTAGTTCTTATCGGAGAAGGCTATCCTCACCCTGGAGACCATCCCATCCTGGAGGAACGTGTCCCTGCCGTTCTTCTCCGTGAAGCGCACGATAGGGATCCACCTTGAGTGTATCCTCTTCTTCTTTATGAACCTGATCTCGACGGATGCATCGAGCGCGACGAGGGTTCCCGTGAGGGATGTCGTGATCCCCTTTGTGCAGATCGCTCCTCCTATCGTTGCCCTGTCTGTGATTATCCCCCCTCCGATTTGCTTTATGTTTTCCAGGAGGATCTTGGGAAGAGTCGTCTTTCCGGCATTGAGCATCGCCTCGAGAGTGACCATGGAGCCGAACTCCGCAACCCTGTCGTTGCGCTGGAACCTATGGAGCTCCTCTATCCCTCCGAGGTAGATGATCTCCTCGTTCATGTTCCTTGCCGGGTATGCATCCGGGCGCGTCATCAGGAACGTGCCTCCTGCCCAGAGCGTTGACTGGGGATAGTGGAGAGCGATGGAGCTGTATTCGCTCAGGTTCTTCGGATTGTGTATGTTAGGGGAGCTAAGACTTACGAGCATTCTTCCTCCTCCTTATCTCATTGGCTCTCTGGACTATATCCACAGCTTCCTCCGCTGTCATGCATGTGCAGCGCACAGCAGAGAGCTCGCGCTTTATGTCGTTCTTGTCCACCAGGCCCTGGTTCATCAGGGACTGTATGATGATGGACCTGGAGGCATAGCACCTCCTGCAGGGATGGTAGCCTGTGAGGTCGTATGCCTTCTCTATGTCCTTCATGTCCCTTGTCTTCCTGAAGCTGTCGAAGGTTATGATCTCCTTGCCCCTGATCTCGAAGGCAGGGACCATGCATGAGAGGACAGCCCTCCCTTCCATCAGGACCGCGCAGAGACCGCACATATGGCCGTTGCATATCCCGTTTGCTGACTCTGTGACTATGTTCTCCTGGAGAATAAGCGAGAGCGGCTTGTTGGAGTTGAGATTCAGTGTGAGCGTCTTTCCGTCTATCGTGCAGTCTATCTTCACTTCCTGTCCACCTTTGCGATCCGGTTGAGCCTCTCAGCTGAAGTCGGGAGGCTTGCGGCCTCGTTCCCCAGGGCCTGCCTGAGAGCATTCGCAAGCGCTCCCTCTGTCAGGCCCCGCGCAAGCTCCGCGATGCTTGCTATCGAGTCTGATGACGTATTCGTCTTTATGCCTATGCTTATGAAGAAGCCTTCCGATACGCTGAAGCCGTTTTCCTCGATCGTTGCGAGAATGACCCTCCTGAGGGAATTGCGAAGCGATGCTATGTCGAGGATCTGGCTGAATGAGAAGGAGGCATAGACCCTGTCCACGGAAGGTATCATGTCGATCTCGTTGATTACGATGCTGCATGACACTGCTCCGAATCCCGAGTTCTTGAACTCGCATGGAAAGCATGTATCCTCTGCAGGGAAACGGTATGTGATAGGCAGCTTCCCGTTCTCCTTTGCCTTGCTTATCTGCTTAGCTGCGGATTCAAGCTGGGAAGAGAAGCCGGCAATGAACCTCGAGAGGACATCGGGACCGGAATCTATCACGCCTATGTTCTGCTCAAGGAGGATCATGAAGTCCGGCTTATCAGGGCAGACCCTGCTTCCTATAACGCTCTTCCAGTACTTCATCGTTGAGTTGTGGTATACAGCCGATGTATTGATCGTTACGTTCTGCTTCTGCGTCAGCGTTATGGATGCCTCGAAGCCCATCCTGTTGGCCTCAGTGGTTGAGAATCCGGAGATCCCTGCACCGGAGGCCATGCCGAGCCCCCTGATGTATCCAAGAGGCATGAATTCTCCCCTCTGGAATGTATTGGCGACCCACTTCCTGCTGAATGTGCTCTCCTCCCCGATTTCCTGTATCAGGGATTTCTCTTCCTCCAGGTCGTATGCAGGTATGTAGTCAGTGAATCTCCTCTTCTCCTTCAGGTTGTTCTCATAGAAGGCAAGCGGAGTCGAGTCCGTGCTCTCTGCAAGGGCTGTCGCATGGAATGCAGTGCTGGCAAGCGCCTCGCTGAATCCAAGGGAGCCGAAGAAGGATGCAGGGAAGAAGGACGATCTCTCTATCGATATCCTGGATGAGAAGCGCTTCAGGGCATAGGGTGGGATAGTCCCTACCATTGCCTGGCGCTGCATCTCATCTGCGGCGATTGGATATGCTCCCTGGTCGATGACCATATCTGATTCCTCAGCTACCGGCTTTCCTTCCTCGTTCAGGTACGTCTTCCTATGAACACGGAAGCCTGCGCGGGCTGAGAACACATCATCCTTGACCTCTGTCGGCATCTCTGTCCTGACCGTGCTCACGGCAGCAAGGGCCGATAGGAATACAGGATTCAGCAGGTACTCATCCCTTCTCACTGTATACTGAACGGGATGGACTATGACGCTGCCCTGGAATCCTGTTGCTGAGATGACTGCCTTCCTGACGCATTCAGGCCACTGGGTAGGTGTCTCTATGTGAAGCTCCCCCTGGTCGAGCCATGCAGATGCCTTGTACTGGCTATGGCTGTTGAATATCATCGGCCTCGCTTCGAAGTCGCTCTCGACGATCCTCAGCCTTGAAAGCTCCTCCTCGTTCTCGAGTCCCCACTCATATACCAGCGGTTCGATGCCGCTCCTGCTATCCTCAGGCGATGCATCCTCTTCCTTTATCCTGATCTGGCTCATGGCAATGGCCACTGACTCGTAATCAGGACCGAACAGGGCAAGGATTATCTGCCCCTTGTACTGGATATCCCTGCTTCTTAGGAGCGGAATCCTTTCCGAGAAGATCTCAACTGCGTTGTTTTCCTGGAAATCGTCCTCTGTGAGAAGCATGAAGCGCTGGTCCAGCTTCGGGCATTCGATAGCGATTCTTGTGCATGCCTTTTCTGCTCTCATGATGAGACCGCAGCGCATGTTATAGCGGGAGAAGATCTTTCTATCTGCCATGCAATCAGATTATCATCAGTCAAATGCCTTTTGCAAGGATATAAGGGTTTGTACTATACTTACGGCATGGACATCAGAGAAGAGATCAACGGGCTTACGGATAGGCTCAGGATATACCAGGATGCATATTACAAGGAGGGTATCTCCCTCGTTTCCGACCAGGAGTACGACAGGCTCTCCGATATGCTTTCGCGCCTTGAGAAGGAGCATCCTGAGTATATGCGTCCCGATTCTCCTACGCTCCGCGTAGGCTCGGACCTCACCAATGACTTCCCAGAGGTCCAGCACACGATTCCTGTTCTCTCCCTGGATAAGGCATACTCCCAGGAGGAGGTCCTCTCCTTCTTCTCGAAGAGCATCGAGAAGGAGGGCGGAAAGCTCTCATTCGCCGCAGAGGAGAAGATAGATGGCATATCCATGGTCCTTTACTACGAGGATGGGGTGCTTGCGCGTGCTGTGACAAGGGGAAACGGCCTGGTCGGCAACGATGTGACTGCCAATGTCAGGACCATTAGGAGCGTTCCTCTATCGCTTCCTGAGAGCATAGACATCGCTGTAAGGGGCGAGGTATTCCTTTCCAAGGCCGACTTCGAGCGCATTAACGCCGCTGAGAGCGATCCTGCGAAGAAGGCTGCGAACCCAAGGAACCTCGCTGCAGGGACAGTAAGGAGGCAGAAAAGCCAGGAGACAGCAGCGGTCCCCCTGAGGATGTTCGTATACGAGGGCTTCTGGAGCGATCCCGATAAGGCTCCGAGCGACCATCTGCACATACTCGCGAAGCTTAGATCCCTTGGCTTCATGATAGACCCTAACCTCGCGTTCTTCGCATCCTCGGAAGAGGAAGCATCGGCAATGGTAGAGGATGCGGGCATAGAGGCAGAATCCTACTCCTTCAGCCAGATTGGCGAGTACGTCAGGAAGAAGACGGAGGAGAGAAGGGGACTTGGGTATGAGATAGATGGGCTTGTGTTCAAGATCAACGAGCTTGGAGTGAGGGAGGAGCTTGGATACACGGAGCACCATCCGAGATGGGCGATCGCATACAAGTTCGAATCCCCTCAGGCAGAAGCAACGCTGCTGTCGATCACCTGCCAGGTTGGAAGGACAGGAAGGATCACTCCCGTTGCCGAGATCACTGAGACGAAGCTCGGAGGCTCTACGATAAGAAGGGCAACGCTCCACAACCAGGAGTACATAGACGAGCTTGAGCTTGCTATAGGCGACAGGGTCTCGATCGTGAAGAGGGGCGATGTGATTCCTGCAGTGGAGAGCGTCATAGAGAAGAACGAGATTGGCAACAAGACATACAGGCTCCCCTCCGAATGCCCATGCTGCTCCACGCCCCTTGTCAGGGAAGGGGCCCATCAGTACTGCCCTAACCCTGAGTGCCCGGATCAGGTGAAGGCCAAGGTCAGCTTCTTCGCATCGCGCGACCAGATGGATATAGAGACACTGGGGCCTAAGACCGTGGAGTTCCTGTTCTCGCTTGGCCTGGTCAGGAAGATCGAGGATATATACTCGATAGACTATGACAGCCTTGTAGGAATGGCAGGAGTCGGAGAGAAGACAGTCAGCGCGCTCAAGGATGGCCTCAGGGAGAGCAGGAAGCAGGATTTCAGGACAGTGCTTTCTTCCCTTGGCCTGCCGGAAGTAGGGAAGAAGAGCGCTGAGATGCTGATCCGGGGCGGCTTCGATAATATAGACAAGCTGATAGAGGCTTCTGCCCGGGATGACACTGATAGCTTTACGAGGATCCCAGGGATAGGAGAGAGCACAGCAAAGAGCATCATCACGGCGCTTAAGGATCCTTCGCTTCTCGAGACTATAGCAGCGCTCCGCGCACATGGCCTGAGATTCACGGAGGAAGCCAGGGTGGATGATGGCCTCGACAGGATCTTTGCTTCACAGGTCTGGTGCGTCACAGGCTCATTCGATAGCTTCTCGCCTCGCTCGAAGGCGCTCAAGGAGATAGAGAAGAGGGGAGGCCGTACCGTGTCCTCCGTCACAGGCAAGACGACTCATCTTCTTGCAGGAAAGGGAGGCGGATCGAAGCTTGCTGATGCCGAGAGGCTTGGAGTGAAGATAGTAAGCGAGGAGGAATTCCTTTCGCTTATTGGAATAAAGGAAGACAAAGAAGCCGCAGATGATGGTCAGCTTCCTCTCTTCCGTATATAATGGGCTAATCGGAGGTTCTTGATGAACGCACTTGCAGAAGAACTCAACAGAACTCTGGCAACATCGGTTGCCTATGATTTCCTTTCTCCAACGGGCAGAAGGATGTATTTCCCTAAGGGGATAGTCGCACAGGCTGCGGAAGCAGGGGAAAAGGCAAAGAGATACAACGCAACGGTAGGGCTTGCTACGAAAAACGGCCAGCCGTTCTACCTCGAGGATATATACGACAAGTTCGTACCAGGCTCCTTCAAGCCATCGGAGATCTTCAACTACGCACCAGGCGGAGGCGATAAGAAGCTCAGGGCAGCATGGAAGGAAGCCATCGTAAGGAAGAACCCTTCGCTGAAGGGCAAGAAGATGTCGCTGCCTCTTGTCACAGGAGGACTGTCCCATGCGATGAGCATCGTGGCAACGCTCTTCGTAGGACCTGGGGACAAGGTCGTATGCCCTGACCTCTTCTGGGATAACTATGACCTGATCTTCTCTGAGCTTGCAGGCGGATCCCTGAGCCTCTTCCCGTTCTTCAAGGACGGAGGCTTCAACGTAGAGGGCATGAAGGAGGCGCTCCTTGCTGTAGAAGGACCTGTCGCGAGGGTGATTCTCAACTTCCCAAACAACCCTACAGGCTACTCTCCTTCCAGGAAGGAAGCCGATGATATCGTGAAGGCCCTTGTCGAGATAGCGGATACCGGAAAGAAGCTCCTCGTGCTTACCGATGATGCATACTTCGGCCTCTTCTTCGAGGAGGAGACCGAGAAGGAATCGCTCTTTGCCCGCCTTGCGGATGCCCATGAGAACATCTTCGCTATCAAGGGCGATGCAGCGACCAAGGAGGAGATGGTATGGGGCTTCAGGATCGGATTCATCACATATGCATCCAAGGGCTTTGACGACAGCCATCTCGACGCGCTCAACTCAAAGACGCTTGGAGCAATAAGATGCACTGTATCCAACTGCGACAGGCCGGGGCAGAGCCTCCTGCTGAAGGCAATGACCGAGGGATCGAGCTATGAGAAGGACAAGAAGGACATCTTCGACAACATGGAGAGAAGATACAGGATCATGAAGAAGGCCCTTGAGAATAGGCCATATGGCCTTCTGGAGCCCCATCCGTTCAATTCCGGCTACTT
>JAXFQZ010000163.1:0-3364 GCA_034178685.1 Candidatus Ornithospirochaeta sp.
CTTGAATTCAGAAGGATGATCTCGGATCAGGAAAACAAAGATGAGAGAAGCGCCGCTGAAATAGAGGTTGAATGCGGTGTTGTGGGCTCTGAGAAGGTAACGAGGCGCCTATTTGTCAATGGTAACACTCTCTTCGTGGGAACAATGAATGAAGATGAGACTACCCAGATGCTCTCTGACAAGGTAATGGATAGATCGAATATGATAAGATTCGGTAAGCCGAAGCACCTTGAGACAAAACCTGATATCGAGGCATTCGGAAAGTACTATAGCAATAAGGACGGCTATATTTCCTATGGGACATGGAAAGGCTTCAGGGCCAATAGTAGCCTGACATATGAGAAGAAGCTGAGGGATACTGTGGATAAGCTCCTCCTTGAGATGGATTCAGTCGGCCGTCCTTTTGCACATAGAGTGTGGCAGTCTATCCAGGAATACGTATCCCTTTATCCTGAAGCGAATAGCCAGAAAGGATTCAGCAATGCGCTTGCAGATCAGATTGAGATGAAGATCCTTCCGAAGCTGAATGGAATCGAACTGGGCAGCAGCGATGCTGTGAATAAGGCATTCAATAATATATCTGAGATAATCAAGGGCTTGGATGATGAGAAGCTACAGAAGGCATTCATGAAGAGCATCAACCCGGAGAATGGAGCATTCTTCCAGTGGAAAGGTGTTGTAAGGTAATGCCGTATATCGAGCTTTCCGATTGCTTTGTTGATGACAAAGGACATAATGGGTCTGGAGTCTTCTCATGCCCGGAGTTCGTTGATCTGACAGGGTTCCATAAGTATTGCAGCAAGTCTGATATTGATAGAAAAAACCAGAAAACCAGCGATAAGGATAACTGTTATCAGGCAATCTACTCCATGCTTGAGTTCTATTCAGAGCTATATTCCGTTGCCAGTGATGCATATCACTCGTCCTATTGCCCAAGCACTAAATCGGAAAGCAGGGAAATTCCAATTTCAATCGATGGGTTCTATGATGTATTCATTAGGAAATCAGAAGCGACAGAGCCCCCTATTTCCCTCATTGTAGAGATCTCTGACGATTACAATACGATTAAGAGAGTAGGAGATAATCTGAATAAGATCCTGCGCAGGGAAAGACAGCGGGTAGGGCTTGATCATGTTCAGCAGATTGATACTCAATGCATGCGATGGCTTTCCCGTCAGCCGGGCCTCACATCTGCTCAGAAGGCTGGTCCAAGACAGCAGATCATGGCTGTTGTCCGTCAGGAGAACTACGATACTCTGGAGAACAGGGTATTCAGGCGCTTTCTTCAGATGTGCGTCTCCAGTGCTTCTGTTTACCGAAGGGAATATCATGATCGTTTTCCAGATAGCAGAAGAATCCGTTCTGTCGAGAGGCTTATGAATCTATGCCTTTCCATACTTGAAAAACCCGAGCTGGAAAAAGTATCTCCTATCAGATCATCGGTTCAGCCAAACTTTGTACTGCAGAATAATCCAAGCTACAGAAAGATATGGGAATACTACCAGAGGCTTCTGGAGAGGGAAAAAATCATGGACTGCTTATGGGTAAACAGGCATAGTCTTTTCCGGGAATTCATATCTCATGCTTTTGTTGCAATTATGGATGAAAAGCAGAGCTCATCTGTTGTCAATAGTTTTACAAATTACTTCTGGTTAAGGAAATATCCTACAAAGGATGGCCATTTCTTCGATGAGGAGAGTGAATCGTATCATGGTTATTTCCCTTCTGTGACAGGGAAGGCATACGGATGCCGCTTCCTAGATGAAAAGAGCAGGATGGTTTACAGATCAAGCAGCAGAGGTGACGTAGGATCCATTGTATTTGCATACGTCCCTGATTTGGAAGACAGCATAGAACCTATACGAACTCAGAAATGCAATGAAATAAACATACTTGCCTTGTCTGAATTCCCATTCGACAATGGTTCTTGCTATGCATTCGATCTTTCTTCTAATGAAAGCAAGAAAGTCCTTCCGTTCATGCTGTTTGATATAGTCAAGGAGATACTATCGTGATAAAGACAGTCGGAGTTCTTGATATCCTAGGCAAATGCTCTTATTCAGAATATGTTCTTAGCGATGACAGATCCCTTGAACCTGAGTTGCTTTTCTCTACACCTGTCCCGACTATACTTATTATCCCTGAGAACCTGAACTCATCGAGGGGCCCTTACCTTATTTCAAGAGAGATGCTTATACCGGATGATATTATACAGGGCAGTACTATAAGCTACAGTTCTGTTTATCCAGTCACTAAGATGATGCTGTCTATGCAGATTAATGTGAAAAGCAATATAGCTTCTTATTTCTTTGTTGATAAGGAAAAATGCGATAATCCTAAGTCTCAGATGGAAAACCTTTCAAAGTATTTTTCTGAGCTAAGAAGATACATTGGGTTCAAGAGGCCAGAAGGATACTCTCTGGAATCTCTGATAATGATTATCCCTGACTGGCTTGATGATGCTAGCCAGGATCATCTTCTTTCGGTTCTTCGAGGTTCTTTCCCTTCGCCGGTTCTTCTCTGGACTTCCATTGCAGCATGCCTTGGTGCTATGGGGTGCATTGATTTCAGCAGCCTTGGGCTTGGAGATGGCAGCAGATTAACAGTAAGGGATTGCTCATCCGTATCATCAACCACTATCAGGCTTGAACTGAAGATCCATGGTAACAGGTTTCTCCCATGCCACCGTATTTTCTGGAATTCAGATGGCAGCAGAAGCGTCAGGAAGGAGTACTATCCAGACTATAATCTCTCCAACTCATATGATGTATTCTCCAATCAGTTTGAAGTCTATTCATTCGATAATGGTTTCATGGGAGCAAAAGCAAAGGCATCTGAAGATGGAAGGGCAATTATCCGCAGTGCACCGCAATCATTCCCGGAACTGCTTGTGGGAATAAAGAATGATACAATTATTCTGCGTGACAGGAAGATAGAAGGCGTCAATCTTATCTTCAAAGGTGCTAAGGAATACATAAGATGCAAGAGAATGGGACTTCCTCCATATCTAGAGGAGTGCTGCGGACTGTATATGGTCGTAATCACAACAGATGAGGAAGTCCAGCTTAAGCCGCTTATTGACTACAATGCATATGTCCCGGCTGGACAGGTCACCAATCAGGAAATGATAGACGATATCAATCTCCAGAAGGGGTCTGATGCAGTTGTGTTCAATCTTCTTTTCACTACTGAGGCATCAGAGTCGCTCCGCTAATCCTTAAAGCTTATGACACGTAGTCAGAAGCTGAACCTATCAGATGAGCTCCTCAATGCTCCAAGGAATGTCCCTCTTGTTCTATATCCATCGGTTAACCCTGGCCAGGGAAGAGCAAAGGTAGAAATCAGGCAGGAAAAGACAGAGGGG
>JAXFQZ010000173.1:0-3755 GCA_034178685.1 Candidatus Ornithospirochaeta sp.
ATCGGGATAAGCTATACCAGGGGGCAAGCAATACTGCCACTGCTGCTTCCTGAGTTCTCACGCAGCTATCCGCAGATAGAGCTATCGGTTGTAGAGGGAAGCAGCGCCGAGCTTGAGGAGAATCTTGCAAAGGGAGACATAGATGTGATGATAGGCTTCGCTCCATTCAATCTTGAGTCAGCATGCACGACCCCGCTTATGAAGGAGCACCTGTATCTCGTGCTGCCGCAGAGCCTTATGAACGAGCACTTCGGAAGCAAGGCCAATGAGGTATTCGATGAGTACAGGAAGAACCATGATATCACGCTATTCAGGGATTTCCCCTTCGTTCTTCTCAAGAAGGGGGACAGGATAAGGACAACTCTTGACAAGGCATTCAGCAAGGCTGGGATGAAACCGAGGATAAAGCTTGAGACAAGCAACATACAAACAGCCTATGCGCTCTCTGCAGAGGGAATGGGGCTAACGGTATGCCCTGAGCTGTATCTGAGAAACAGGTACGTTGAATCAGGGCATGCTGACTCCGAGCTGAGAAGAAGGATACTGCTATGCCCGTTCTTCTCCGATGAGAGAACAGATACAATCGCTATTGGCTACAACAGGGATAGGTATCTGAGCGCCAATGCCTCAGCATTCATGGATATGGCGCTCTCAGTATTCTCGTCCGGGAATCAGAAGTAGACGCGCTCCCTATCAGGATGCTCGCCGCTCCACCCATCTTCAGGCATCTCCCGGATGATCCTTCTCTCCTCATCGGAAAGGATTGCATCATCGAGCTTCATGTTCTCTTCCATCCTATCGCGATGCGTCGACTTAGGCAGGACTATATAGCCCTCCATGGATAGGAAGACAAGGCATAGGTGGCTCACGCTGATACCATGGGATCTGGCAATCGAAGAGAGCACAGGGTTATCATTAAGCCTTCCTCTTCCCATCGGGCTCCATGCCTCAAGCTCGATCCCGATTCTCCTGCAGTAATCAGCCGTCTCCTTCTGGAGATAGCCAGGATGAAGCTCAAGCTGATTCACATGAGGCATGATATCGGCTGTGGCAAAAAGCGACTCAAGATGAGGCACAAGGAAATTGGAAACACCGATCGCCCTTACGAGATTCCTGCCATAGAGCTCCTCGAAGGCTCTCCATGTCTCTCTATCTATATCCCTGTAGTCATCATTGAAGCAGGGCCTTGGCCAGTGGATCAGATACAGGTCAAGGTAATCCATCCCAAGGCGCTCAAGGCTTGATTCGAATTCAGCAATAGCGCTTTCATAGCCAAGGCATTTCTTAGAGAGCTTGGATGCAATGAAGAACTCCTTCCTGTCTATCCCGCTATCCCTTATTGCCTCACCTAGAAGGCTCTCATTCTGGTAGCTTGAGGCTGTATCGAAATGCCTGTATCCGCACTCGATTGCATCGAGGATAGCACCCTTGCCGCCCTCTGCGGCTTTATATGTCCCGAATCCGACCTGAGGAACAGCAACACCGTTCTTCAGGATGACAGACTTCATTCGACTTCCTTTCTCGCAAGGTCTATCAGATACATCAGGCCATTCTCCTCGACTTCCCTTCTGTACTTCTCAGCCGCTCTATACAATGCATCGACGAATTCCTTGCTCTTTGTATCCTTGGCAACGATGTCATAGACATCGCTCATCCATGCAAACTGGTCCTCCCTGCATTCGTTGTCAAGGAACTCTATTGTTCTATCCATATCACGCTCAAGGATCTCAGCAAGGCGGTCCCAGCATAGCTGGATTGCATAATCCCACTCCCCGTCTGAAATCATCGAGATCCTGTAACGTTCTGCTATTACCTGATCGACATCATCTGAAAAAGACATGGCCTGATTCTATTTGAAAAGAAGGATTAGCTCAATGGCCAATGGAGAAGCACGTGGATAATTCATCCTCCGATAGCCTATATCCCTGGCCTTCAAGGAATGAGGAGAATGAGGATCTGTCTAGGGCAATTAGAACAGAGCTGAAGGAATCCTTCCTGGATGTGTATATGCCATACACTTCGGTCCGAAGGGACGAGAAGTCGATAGACATGGGCTTCTCTCCCCTTCTGAAGGAGATATCGCCTACCTTGATGCTGATCCAGTTCTCCATCCTCTTCACAGCATCGGAGTACGCATCCTCTACGCTGCTTTCATCAATTCCATATTCATAATGCGTTTCCTCATCCCCGGGATTCACAAGTATCCACGAAGGAGCATCCCTGACAACCGACTGGCATGATGAGAATAGAAAAGCAACGAGAACAGCAATCAGGATCTTTTTCATATTCAAGAGGATAACGCACACCTGTATAGGATTCAAACGCTAAACAAGAAATCCTACACAGAGTGCTTATTATGCTGATAATCCCTATTTCCCCTCTACCATAGTCAGGATATGAGTGAGGTTGTTTCTCTTAAGGAATGAATCGGTCTTCTCTTTATCACTCTTGCCACTCATTTCCGCACTTTCATTATATGGGTCTTTATCTATTCTCAAATAGCTGTCTTCAACCTTGAAGAAAGCTCCATAATTATATTGTTTTCCTGATTCTGTCTCTTTGTAAGCTGCATGTTTACTGAAGGAGTCAAGGAGGGCATTGATTCCATCAAATGAAATAGCCTCTCCATCCTTAGCCCATTCTTTATCACTATAGGAAAGGCCTGGAATAGCATGAGAATTAGTGAGACCATAGAATACAGACACAGCTATATCCTTGGTTGACTCAATATAGCATTCATCGGATTCAAGCAGAATCGAATCATTTGATATAGTCTGAGTGCCTCTCATCTTGATCTTGCCATAATAATCACCCTGAGGCGTAACTGTGATGCCTGCCCCCTCATTAGTGGACATGACATGCTCAACAGCACCTCCTGGGATCTGGCTTGTATAAAGCAGTGCCTGCTTGTAATCGAAGGTCTTTGTTTTCCTGTCATATACCATCGTGAAGACAAAGCTATCGCCTTTCTCGTCATGAACATCATAGACTATGTTTCCGTCTGCATCCTTATCGATAGTCTGGACTATCTTCCTTCCAAGAACCTCGCTTGCTAGCTCAAGCTTTCCATTGGAGAAGCTATGATTGCGTTTCTCAAAGCCTGTTATCAGCGGAGATGTCATGCAGTAGTATGTCCTAACGTCATTGCCTGTGATATCTATGTATCTGGATCCGATATCAGTCTCGGATATGAAGCGAGGAATAAGCACCTCTACCTCCTCTTCCGCTGGCTCAGGCGTCTTAGCCGACTCAGGATTGCATGGTACAATCATAAGCAATGCTACAGGATTGCATGATGCAATCATAAGCAATGCTATCAGCAGCGATAATACGAATAGGAATCTCTTCATTGTTTTCCCCCTGGATGATTAAACTGATAGCCTTTAGAATACCCCCCGGTTGATATTTTCAACAGCATCTATCTTATTCGCTCGGAATAAAGGCAGATTTCAATGGAAATACCCGGAAAAATAAATTTTTGGATCTGAAATTTTCTCCGTGTAAACGAACGAATATGTAGATAGAAAAAGAGAGCGGAACTTCTTAAGATTTGTAATCGCTAAACAACAAGTCAAGGAGAACCGCTCATGAAGGAAGATAACACATTTCTGCTCAGTAAATCCACAGGCTGGATCATAGACTGGGAGCATCCGTCATTCGAGATCTGCCAGGATAAACGCAGAGGCAGTGCATACTGGAAGATAACATACACGGTAGCAAAGGATCCTGAATACGACTGGAAAGCAGAGCTGGGA
>JAXFQZ010000004.1:0-11917 GCA_034178685.1 Candidatus Ornithospirochaeta sp.
CAAAGAAGCCCCAATTATTGAGAAAAGGAGAATGCTGGAGAGGACGGAAAATGAAAACTCCCCTGGTTCGATTAAGCCAGGGGAGAGCCTATCATGATAAAACAAAGTACGATGAGGTTATTTTGCTTTTACCGTCCATGTCTTTGCCTCAGCATCTTCAATCACAGCGTATTTATTTGTGTCTACATATGCGGATGGGTCAGACGTGAATGTTCCACCAGTGATGGTTGATTTGAAATCAGGGCATTTATCATGTTTTGAGTCATCGCTTTTGATCTCTCCATCGATGAATCCACCTTCGATAATCAGTTCATGGACTGCGCCTTCTTTTTCACCAGAGCAGCTGATTCCGATATTTCCCTTGATTTCGCTCTTTCCTGTGACTTTTACACTTGGTCCATCATAAGAACTATACCTGCACACATCAAATGCGAAACCCGATGCGTTCTTTGCTATGACCTTGGAATCCTTGATCACTACAGTGCCATTGTTGTTGGAAATAGTATATGATTTTCCTGATCCATAGATATTCGTACCATCTACAGTGACGCTATCAAGAGTGAGATCGCAGTAGTTCTGGATAAACATTTTCATGGATGTCGTTTTCGCGGATATCTCAAGTGTTCCATTCTTGACTGTAAGAGCATTGCCCTTGCTCAGGTGCATTGCCTGGGTTTCATATCCTACGCTGCCCATAGCTGGAGACTCGAATGCATATGTGTTTCCATTAAGATCGAGTACGATGTTTCTTCCTGATGATGCCATGGCATCAGTAAACCCAAACGATGATCCAGAGCTTACGCTGGTAAGTAGCTTGATGACTGTTGCTTCTTTTGCTTTCTCAGGTGCATCATCGATTGCTGGCTGGATGGAAGTATATGCTTTGCTATTGCTCAGCGCTATGACGGTCTTTCCAGCTATTCTGAATGTGATGCCTGGATTTGCTTCTACGAATGCAGCAACAGCTTCCTGGGATGTTTCGGCATTGATGAAGTTAATCTTGCCCTTGTATTCCTCGACGTCTAGCGTTGAGTTGCCTTTGATCACAGTTGCATCTGTAGGAAGCTGATCGATCTCGATTCCCGAATTCCACTTGCTGTCCTTGATTGTGAATGATGCAGATGATGCATAAACAGGTGTGTAGCAATCAGTGAATACAGCTCCTTCGATGACTGTGCCTTCTGTGCCGGCTGCGATTGCGATTCCCATCATGATCGGGTCTGTATCCTTTTCTTCAAGATTAGAGAAGTCTCCTGTGATCGAGCTGTTCTTGAAAGCAAATCCGTTTGCATTCACTGCAAAGGCATGATGCTCACCGCTTGTTGCCTTGATGCTGATTCCTTCTACAGATACGTCTGCGGCTTTAATTGTGAATACATCACATGCTACGCCATCAGCTACTGTGAACTCAGTCTTATCGCTGCCAGCGCCCTTGATTGAGATCTTCTTAGCAATCTCGATAGCGCCATCGATTGCGTATGAGCCCTCAGCTACTGTGATTGTATCTCCGTCCACTGCAGCCTCGACAGCTTTTGCAAGCGATTCATAGGTTGTCTTTCCGATTTTGATCACGTCCTTTTCCGGAGCTGGTGCTTCAGGAGCGCATGATGCCAGAAGCGCGATTACCATGAGAAAAGAAACGATTATGCTCAGTTTCCCTTTCATATTGTACCTCCATGTAATATAATGTTATTGGGGATTATACCCCCCCCCGGTTTACTTATTTCAACTTGTTTGTTCTCGAAAAACTGCAATCGTGGAATTCCAATGTTCCTTAATGCGATTATGTCGTTTATTTCAGGATTCAACGGGGTTCTGAATCGCTTCAGGATGCTATCTCAGCAGGACCCTCTAGGCTCTGATTTACTATTTTCCTGTATTTGATTAAATTATAATGACGAATAGGAGTTGATATGTCCGGAAAGGAACCTGATGAATACGAAATCCAGAATGCCCGCATAAGGGAGCGCATGGATAAGATCGGCCGAAAGATAATGATAATGAGCGGAAAGGGCGGTGTAGGAAAGACGACTGTCACAGTCAACCTTGCCAATGCCCTTGTCGATATGGGCTGCACAGTCGGAGTGCTCGATACCGACCTGCATGGACCGAACGTCGCGAAGATGCTCGGATGCGAGAATGCGGAGCTTGGATCGGAGGATGGAACGACCATCCTTCCTGTTGAGCCAAGAAAGGGGCTGAAGGTAATGTCCCTCTCCTTTGCTCTCGATGATCCCGATGCGCCTGTGATCTGGCGCGGCTCAATGAAGATGGGAGCCATCAGGCAGTTCCTGGGCGATGTGGACTGGGGAACGCTGGACTACCTCCTGATCGACACTCCGCCAGGAACTGGGGATGAGCAGCTGACGATCTGCCAGTCCATCCCTGAACTCACGGGATCCATCATCGTCACGACGCCGCAGCAGGTTGCGATCCTTGATTCAAGAAGGAGCGTTAACTTCTCGCGCAAGCTGGGCGTTGCGATAATAGGAGTCATAGAGAACATGTCCGGTCTCAGGTGTCCTGGATGCGGAGAGGAGATCCCTATCTTCGGAAAGGGCGGCGGAAGGAAGATGTGCCAGGAGATGCACGTTCCATTCCTCGGTGAGATTCCTATGGAAATAGGGCTCATGCAGGCAGAGGACAGCGGAAAGGAGTGGGTTGCTGAGCCGGGTGCCCATCCATCTGCAGAGGCTCTGAAGGCCATAGCCAATGAGATTAACAATGGGACAGCATGCTCTACGAGCAGGGATACATCATTCCTGGGCACACCTAGCTGCAAGCCATCTGCATGCGCATCATGCACATCCAACTGCCCTTCGAGGAAGAAATGAGCGACAGCGATCTGATGTGGAAGACAGAGAGCCGCGAGAGGATCTTCTCCTGCGTGCTCTTCGATATCGAGAAGGACAGGAGGTCCTCCTCTGATGGGAGATCCGGTGATTTCATATCGGTTCTTAGCAAGGACTGGATCGTTGCGATCCCATGGTTCAGGAACAAGGACGGCGTTGCCTGCTTCCTGATGGAGGACCAGTTCAGGCATGGCTCTGAGCAAGTTGTCAGGGAATTCCCGGCAGGGCTTGTTGAGAAGGGCGAGGAGCATGAGGCGGCAGCAAGGAGGGAGCTGCTGGAGGAGACTGGCTTCACGGGGGATTTTCACCTTCTTGGGACAGTGAATCCCAACTCTGCGTTCATGACTAACAGCCAGTCCTTCTTCTTCGTCGACAATCTCGATAAGATCGCAGGCCAGAGTCTTGATGAGAATGAGCAGATCAAGATCGTCGAGGTGCCTGTGAAAGAGGCAATAGAGAACATGGGGAAGGGCATCTACAGCAATGGGATCATGATGGGAGCCTTGGGCTTCTTCCTCCGGTATTCAATGGATCATCCTGAATATCTTTAGATTATAAAAGGAGATGCGTGCATCTCCTTTTTTTCAGCGCAATACCTTTAGTATGTAGTCGTTCAGTGTATCATTCTCATAGATCAGACGGTATAGGGCCTGCACGAGAGGAAAGTCATCCTCGAGCCCCTTTTCCCTTGTCATCCCTGCTATCAGCTTGATTGTCCTGAGACCTTCGACTACGGTTGAAGACTTGTTCTCGAAGTCGAATGAGAAGCCCTTTCCGATAAGCATTCCGAGGGTTCTGTTCCTCGAGAGGTCATTGAGCGCAGTGAGCCCTAGGTCTCCGATGCCGCAGTACCTGAAGATCGTTTCCTGATCGCACCCATACAGCTCCAGTAGCTTTCTCATCTCATTGACGGCCCTCGTGTATACGAGGAAGTCGACGTTAGGGCTGCTGAATCTTCCCGATACAAGCCCTATCGCTATTGCGTACATGTTCTTCAGTATGCTCAGCAGCTCGACGGCTCTTACGTCGCGCGAATAGTCAAGAGTGAAGCCTGTGTCAGGAAGGACTGTGTTCCTGAAGTAATCATAATCCTCCTTCTTCCCTCCGAACGTGAAGGAAGTCGGGAAGCCATTCATCGTCTCGATCGCAAACGATGGGCCCTTCATGCTTGCAGTCCTATTGAATGGTATGTTCTCTGTGATGAATGCTCCGCTGTCGCTCATTCCCTTGGCAAGATTCACGACCAGTGGCTCCTTCGTGGTGTGCATTCTTGCCTTCTCTGAGAAAGGCACGATTACCTTCGATGGTATTACGAGCATGATGACATCGGCAGATCCGAATACTGCGAAGTCGGAGGTCGCTCTTATGGACCTGTTGAGGAACCTGGTAGGGAAGTACTTCCTGTTGGTATGGTTCTCGTTGATTTCCTTCTCTACGTCGAGCTCGATGGTATGGAGCACGACGCTGTTGCTGCTGTTCCATGCGAGGCGCTCTGCGATTGCTGTGCCGAATACGCCTGCTCCTGCTACTACTATGCTATTGGACAATTCTATTCCTCTTTATCTTGTTTTCTTCCTGATGATGTAGAGCCTTGACGAGAAATCGCCAAGCACCCTCATCCCTTCCTTATATCCATTGCCTGAGAATCTGTAGCTCAGGCTTATGCCTGCTCTCTTCAGTGCATCTCCCGGGATTGTATAGCATTCCGGCTCCTGAGGATAGATGGAATTGTCGGCATCGCTCTGGATATGGTCGCGTGCGAATATGCTGTAATCGGCATTCTCGTCCACATCTGCTATCCTCAGCTTCTCCTCTGTTGTGTTCAGCGTTGTGCTTCTCTGCATGTAGAGAGCCATGATCACGGACCTGTCAGGGCTTGATATAGTCCAGATGGTCCTGTTGCCATCCTCCTGAACCCTGAACCTGCCGAACTGGAAGAGCTGCCTGTAGCTCTTGTAGAACTCGACCTGCTGCCTGTATGCGACCATCCTCATCCCCTTTGCCTCAGGATCCAGGGAATAGGAGAGGACTCCGAAGACAGCTGAGTTGAATCTTGTCTCGAGGTCCGTGTATCGCCCTGTCATCGCATTCGGGCTAGGGGAAACAGAGACTCCCATGACGGAGAGAGGGTATAGCAGAGCCGTCCCCTCGGTTGTCCTGAGCCTCTCGAAAGGATCCGAGTTGTCGCTTGTCCAGATGGATGCGGAATACGATAGCATTCCAAGGTCGAACCTGGCTCCTCCTGATGCGCATGTCTCTATGTACAGTGACGGGAAGCGCCTTGTGATGGTATTGAGGACCCTGTATACACCCTGGATATACAGGTGCTGGAGCTTGCCCCCGTCAAAGTCCTTGTTCCTGCTTATCGGGTCTGAGTAGCAGCGGTTCATATCCCACTTGATGTAGTCCAGGTTCGCATTGTCTATCAGGTTCGTAAGCACAGTGATCATGTAATCCTGCACATCCTCCCTGGAATAATCGAGAAGCAGCTCGTTCCTTCCAAGCGCTGAGCTTCCTGCATTCCTTCCGATTATCCAATCGGGGTGCTTCTGGTAGAGATTCGATCTCTCGGATACTGCCTCGGGCTCCAGCCATGCTCCGAAGAGCAGTCCGAGCCTGTGTATCTCGTTTCCGAGCTCCGTGATGCCCGAAGGGAACTTCATCGTGTTTGCGTACCAGTCGCCGAGGCTCGTGTAGCTGTCATCCCTCGTTCCGAACCATCCATCGTCTACGACGATTCCCTCAAGCCCCATCGACTTCGCGTTCTTCGCCATCTGGAGGATCTTGTCCTCATCGTAGCGGAAATAGGTGCCTTCCCATGTATTGAGCATCAGGGGCTTCATCCTGCTCTTCCAGAGACCTCTGATTATGTGGTGCTCTATGAATGCATGCATCCTGTCAGATGCGCTATAGATGCCTTCATCGCTGTATGTCATCACAGCCTCGGGAGACTCGAAGGCGCCATCGGGCTCGATCGGCCATGAGAGCATGTCAGGGTTTATTCCCGTCACGATATGCGTGATTCCATGGTCCGTCTCCGTGATCGTGGACCTGTGGGAACCTGAGTATACGAGGTTTATGATATATGCCCCGCCATCTGCGCTCCTGAGGATGAAGCCAGGGTTCTCCTCCAGGCTGGAGTTGAACCTCCTGCTCTCAATCATCACAGTGCCCTGGGAAAGCTTTCTTGTGGATCTCACTCTCTCGCGCGCCCATGAGCCAGGGAAGGATGTCAGCTCCATTCCCCTTTCCCTGATATCCAGCTGCAGCGATCCAAGGGCCCTTGCCGTTATGCTGCTTTCCGATCTGTTTGAGATGACTGCTCTTCTTGAGATCGTGTCGGTTCTGGGAAAGACAGTGTAGTAGAGAGTGAGCTCTACCTTCTCGTCCTTGTCGAGGAAGGCGATCTCGAGTGTCTCTGCTTCATCCTCTGTTGCGACTGCCTGAGGAAGCGTTGAATGGGAGAATCTCCTGATTCCCCTGTATGTCTTATAGCCAGTGAACCTCGGATCGAAGAGCCTTCTGCCGTCAGGGCCTATGGAGAGCGCTGCAAGAGGTGTCCTGTAGTCTCCCTTTCCCTCCGTGGTGAATTCAAGGAGCGTGTCGTCGAGGCATGCATCGGGGTCCTGCTCGCTCAGGAAGGTTCCCATCACAGGCGTGAGCATATGCTTCTCTGCTATCGCATTGATCGATGAGAAGGGATCCCTGAGCTTCTTCCCGTAGTATATGTGCTCAGCATGCCCTGTATGCGTAATCTGGAAAACATAGCTTGTATGCTCTGTTGAAATGCTGAATAACCTGCTGTCCTTAATCTCGATCATCTGAAGGCTCCTTTGATTAATAATACTCTTAATTCCCCGATTAGGCCATATTGGCAGCTGCCTGCTCCTTCAGGCATATTGCAAAACTCCCTGTTCAAAGCCGTGCTCTGATGGATTATAATCAGATGGAGGGAGATAATATGGATATAAGGAGATTGCCGCTCTGGGAGGGCAGGAATGCAACATACCTGTCCAATGACATCTTCTCTGCATTGATCGAGGACCAGGGGGAGGTGGTTCTCGATATCACCTCGAAAAGCCCCTCTGGAGCAAGGATGAACGCTCTGTCCCTCCCTTACTTCAGGGCAACTGGATCGGGAGTCATGTCGGATGAGAACGGCAGCTGGTGGCAGGGGAAGCAGTCGCTTTATCAGGCAGGAGGCGCATACTTCACATTCCCTTCAAGCGATGAGGAGAAGGTCAATTCATCATCCACATACTGGCTTCTAAGGAAGTACGGGACCGAGGAGGAGAAGGGTGGAGTATGGAGGCTCTCTGAGATGAAGAGCCGCGAGATAGGCAACAGATACAGGCTGAGGAAGGCAGATCTGGTGCTTCCATCCCATCCTGTCCTGTATACAGCGATCCAGATCGAGAATACAGGAGATGAGACGCTGCATCTATCCCCGTCATGGCATAGCATGCTCGGAAGCCCTCTTATCGAGACAGGCTCGTTCATAAGCAGCAATGCTGGCTTCTATGTCGCATATGGGCTCTCTAAGAGGGAGACAGGAGTGAACAGGTTCCTATCAGGCCAGGTCTTCGACTCCCTGAAGCATGCACCCCTCGTTCGCGGGGGCGTAGCCGATGCAGGCTTCGTGCCTCCTCCGACAGGAACCTATGACTACATTATCGGGAAGATACCCGAAAAGGATCCTGTAGGGTGGGTATCCGTGATCAACCCCAGGATACAGATGATCTATTTCTCATTCTCTCCTAGGCTCTCCGATGATAGCATTCTCTCTTTTCCGAATATCGACCTTACGGAGAACTACTGCGGGAGGATGGATGCCCCATGGGCCCTCTTCGATGGAGCGACACCTCAGGTCAGGGCAGTGACAGCGGGCTTCAACACAGGCCCCAAGGGCTCTGAGAACGTGAGCCTTGAGCCAGGCGGGAAGAAGACTGTTCTCATAGGCAATGCATTCATGCAGTATGAGAACCCCAGGATGGGCATGGGGTTCTACTCGAGTGAGTTCAATGGCGATGGCGTTGTGCTTAAGAGGACGAAGAGCTGGCTCTTCATCCCCCTTGAGCATGGCTTCCAGACAATCAGGAAGCTCTCTGATTCGCTTTTCTCGGAGGAATCAGTATAGAAGCAGGGCTGTAGAGAGAGGAAGGGACGGGGAGTACATATCCTCGAGCCTGAATGTGAAGCCGGCGAATCCGTTTGCATATACAGCCATAGGCTGCCTTATCTCATCCCTGTCGTATGTCAGCAGCTGCCCGTATACGTTGGCTCCGAATGTGATGCCGAATGACGAATCGGAATCGAAGTAGTATGTGAAGGCCAGGGAACCTGCTGGTCCGAAGCCGGTGAAGGCATATGTCTTCCCTGCCTCGATGTATGCAGCCGGTCCAGCTCCAAGGAGAATGCAAGAGCGCTGGCTTAGCCTGAATTCGGCTCCGACGCCTAAGAAGGCTCCTATTCCCACTGGAACCTGATTGGTCCCGAAGTTAAGGCATATGTCGAAGTTCGATGTGAAGCCCACGTTCGCATTCGGGCCGACATCGGCAAGATACTGGTAGGAGCAGTTCGCTCCCATCGATCCGAGACCGTATCTGGAGGAGTATCCTCCTGAGAAACCTGTAGTAATGAGCTCTGCATCAGCAAGCAGCACAGCCGAAGCGAGCAGCATCATCAAAACCAAAAGCGTCTTCTTCATGCTTCCATTCTAGGGGAAATGGGCTCCAATGCAAATGCTTTCGCTTCTTCTTATGAGTTATTGCCGGGCTTATCTGCGAAACAAAGCGCAGCAGCCTGATGATGCGCCGTTTTAATTTGTATTTGCAATTTTGATGTTTCCATTAATTTATCTGAAAATATTAAGTTTACTGGCAATAAATTGGATGATAATATAACTATACGAAGATTTTTTGTATAGGGAGGAGTCTATGGGTGCTCTTTGGTATGCTGTTCTCGTTGTGATTGTCCTGGCCTTCGCTTATGTCATATTCGCTTTCAGTAAGATCAGGGCTATGGAGGAAGGCACTGCAGAGATGAAGGAGATGGCCTCCATCATCCGCCAGGGTGCCGATACGTTCATGAAGACGGAGTACAGGACGATTGCAGCGGTCGTTCTGGCAGTCGCCGTTCTCTTCTCCCTCTTCGTGGAAAGGACAGCAGGAATAACGCTTGTGCTAGGGAGCCTGATGTCCAGCGCCGCATGCATCATCGGCATGAAGAGCGCTACGATGGCAAACGTGAGGACCTCCAACAGGGCCCGCGAGTCGCTGAGCATAGGCGAGACAGTCAGGACAGCTCTCCTTGGGGGCTCTATCTCTGGCCTCTCTGTCCAGTCCCTCGGCCTATTCGGCCTGGTTGCGATTCTCCTTATATGGGGAATGAGAAACGGTGAGAAGGGATCCGGTCTTCTTCTCTCGCTTGAGTGCGATGCCTTCACGATGAGGATCACAACATACTCACTCGGGTGCTCCTTGGTGGCTATGTTCAACCGCGTTGCTGGAGGAAACTACACCAAGGCTGCTGATATCTCATCCGATATCCTGGCAAAGCTCAGGCATGACCTTCCGGAGGATGACAGCAGGGTGCCTAACGTCATAGCTGACTTCATAGGCGACAACGTAAACGATATTGCTGGCAACTGCTCCGATCTGCTGGAGTCCTTCGTTGCGACTGCAGCGGCGGGAATACTGATTGCCTCTACTCTCTTCAGGACAGGCAGCCTCCCTGAGGCAGTGCTGGATTCAAGCCTGATGTATCCTCTCTTTCTTGCAGGAGGAGGCCTTCTCTCGTGCCTGATTGCCCTGAGTGCTGTCCAGAGACGGCATATGGGGGACGATCCATCGAAGGAGCTCAATGCAGCAACTTATATCTCTGCATTCCTGACTCTGGTGATAGGGCTTGCAGGGTGCTATATGCTCTTTTCGGGAAAGGATCTTCCTGCAGCATTCTCAGCTGGGTGGGTATCGCCATGGATATGCGCTGTGCTGGGCATTGCATCCGGCGTTGCGATAGGAATGATCACTGAGTACTACACGAGCGCAGATAGGAAGCCTACGCAGATCCTTGCCGGAATGGCAACCGAAGGAGAGGCATTCGTGATAACAAAGGGAGATGCGATAGGAAGCAGGAGCTGCCTGATGCCTGTCCTTGTCATAGCAATTGCCCTCTTTGCATCCGGTAAGCTATGCGGGACATACGGTATCGCGCTTGCAGCCCTCGGAATGCTCTCATTCGTAGCAACCACTGTCTCGATAGATGCCTTCGGGCCTATAGCAGACAACGCAGGAGGGCTTGCTGAGTCATGCCATCTTCCCCATGAAGTCAGGGTCATCACAGATAAGCTCGATGCTGTCGGGAATACCACAGCGGCAATAGGCAAGGGCTTCGCAATCGGGTCTGCTGCCTTCGCAACCGTGTCCCTCATAGTTGCATATGTAGGAAACTACTCATCCGGCGAGCCGATGCTCAACATGGCATCCTTCACAGTCGTCGCAGGCGGCATACTGGGAGGCGCGCTGGTGGAGTACTTCTCGGCTATCCTTACAGACAACACGATAGACTCTGCGAAAAAGATGGCAGATGACGGCGATAAGCTATTGTCCATCCCCGGCGTGCTCGAAGGCACTGTGAAGCCCGATTACCAGCGCATGATCAGGACAGCAACCGAAGAGGCTCTGAGGAAGATGCTATATCCATCTGTCCTTGCGCTTGTGATCCCTGTGATCGGAGGAATCCTATTCGGGGTCGAATTCGTAGGAGGCCTGCTTGTAGGCGCAACTATAGTCGCAATCCCAAGGGCTATATTCATGGGCAACTCAGGAGGTGCCTTCGACAACGCGAAGAAGTACATCGAGCAGGAGAGGATCCCTGGCCACGGGAAGGGAAGCGCAGCGCACAAGGCAGCTGTTACCGGCGATACTGTCGGAGACACGCGCAAGGATGTCGTCGGCGTAGCCCTCGATATCTTCATAAAGAGCATGTCGACTGTCGCAAACACCCTATGCTCCGTGATAAGGATGTTCACGCTCATAGGATAGCTTCATTCTCATTTCAGCAATTCCCCGGGAGAGCGGATCCGCTCTCCCTCCTGCCGATAGATGATGGCAGCGATCGGGAAATGGAGAGAATCCGCGTGGGGCGTTCTTGCTTTTTCCTTAGGAATCATTACTATTAATCGTAGTTTGATAACTCAAACAAAGGAGCAATAACAATGGATAGCAAGGTTTCAGAGCTTCTGAACGATCAGATCAACAAGGAATTCTATTCAGCATACCTGTATCTGGATATGGCGAACTTCTACACAGACAAGGGCCTCGATGGCTTTGCCAACTGGTATGAGATCCAGGCTAAGGAGGAGCAGGACCATGCTCTTCTCATGTATCAGTACCTCCACAACAACGGAGAGAAGGTCACTCTCGGAGCAATCGCTAAGCCGGATAAGGCATTCAGCACTCTCATGGATCCTCTCAAGGCAGGACTGGAGCACGAGAAGTACGTCACATCGCTGATCAATAACATCTATGCCGCAGCAATCGCAGCAAACGATTACAGGACAACCCAGTTCCTCGACTGGTTCATCAAGGAGCAGGGCGAGGAGGAGAAGAACTCCCAGGATCTGATCACGAAGATGGAGCTCTTCGGAGACGATGCAAGAAGCCTCTACATGCTCAACTCAGAGCTGAGCTCAAGAGTCTATTCAGCACCAAGCCTCGTTCTTGACTGATCGAAGCCGATGAAATCCAGGACCTTATCCACGCTTGTGCTGAGGACAAGGTCCTGGCTGATGCCGATGGTCTCAGCCAGCTCGATGGCTTTATCGAAAGAGCCTACCTGGCTTGGGTCATGGGCATCGGAGCATATAAATTCCATGCGGGAATACTCCCGTCTTCAGGCGGGAGATGAAAGCAAGGCTATACAATCTTCTGGTTCTCGATGTATTCCATGATGGTCTCTTGCGATACCGCTCCTGCAATCCCTATATAATAAGAGCGCGTCCACAATGCGGGCAAACGGCTCCTCAGTCAATCATGGCGCTCACGAAGCACATGGGACGTATA
>JAXFQZ010000025.1:0-4050 GCA_034178685.1 Candidatus Ornithospirochaeta sp.
CCATTGCTTTCAGAAACGAAGGCGCCTTGCATAGCTCGAGGCTGCTTCTCCTGTCATCTATTTCCCTATCAGCAAGAAGCCCCATGCATAGGGGAGAGTATGCGATTGTCCTTATTCCCATCTCCCTTTCCTCGTCCCATCCCTTGTTCCATAGTATCGATAAGGCTCTCTCATGGTATGAGATATCGAAATCGGATGAGTATCTGACCAATAGGCGTGGAGTGAAGTTGCTGACTCCTATCTCACGTGCAATGCCTTTATCCTTAAGCCTTTCAAGGGCCCTGAGGGATGAGAAGATGGAAGCTTCGTCGGATGGCCAGTGAATGAGGAGGATGTCAAAGAAATCTGTTCCAAGCCTCCTGAGGGATGCATATGCCTTCTTCTCCAGGGTCGGGACGGGCATGATCTTCGATATTATCGTAACTCCATCCCTTGGCGCATGAATCTCCCTGAGCGCTGCTGAGAGGTAGGAATCTGCCTCCCTGTAGCTGTATGCTGTGTCGAAGGCCCTTATGCCTCTGTGATATGCATGCTTTATTATTGCCTTTGCCTCATGGCCTGAGAGCCTTCTATGGAAGAGGCCCTCTCCCATGTTCCAGAGCCCGAGGGCGCTACTCTTCCTCAAGATCTATCCTGTAATCGACCATCTTGAGGTCATCGAAGATGAAGTAGCCTTCTAGCTTCTTCCCTTCCAGCGCAGGAGGAAGCCATAGCCTGTCATCCTCCCACATCCTAGAGTAGTCGAGAGTCTCTATATCCGTCCAGAAGGGCCTTGTCTCCTCGCACTCATCGATCATGGTTCCTGAGTAATCCGATGAGAAGAAGACGTATCCGATCATCCTCATGCCGTCCTTGAACTGGAAGCGGAGGATTGCTCTCTGCTCAAGGCCCGAGACATCGAGGCCTGTTTCCTCCTTCGTCTCCCTCACTGCGGCTTCCCAGCTTGTCTCATCAGGCTCTATGTGGCCGCCTGGCGCGTTGATGTAGCCTTTTCCGAGTCCCCTCTTCTTCTCGATAAGAAGGATCCTGGGACCATCTGTTATGTATGCAAGGACGCAGCGCTCCGTCGGCTCCCAGTAGTCCCAGTCGATCTGATCGACCTTGTCAGCCTTCGTGAAGCCTTCCTCCGCAGACTGCTCCCTCGTCTTCTTCCTCTCCTCCTCGGCCTTTGCCTTCTCGGGATTGGCCTTCTTCCAGCACTCAGGGCATAGGTTGTCGTCGTGCCCTATGATATGCTCCCAGTCCAGCTTCGCACCGCACTCCCTGCACCTGGTCCTGAATGGGAAGAACCTCTTTCTGAGGATTAATGCAAGGGCTATGCACACAGCAAGCGAAATAAGGTCGACAAAGCCCGGGAGGCCGAACTGCCTTGCAAGCAGCACCAAAAGGTACAGAAGGAGGCAATCTCCTGCAATGTAAAGAGTTGCGTTCTTCTTCCTGTTTGAATCCGGGTATTTTCTCTGGCTGAAGTTGATAACGATCACGAAGATCATCAGCCAGCTGAAGTATGAGTTCATGAAATTGAAAAGCATGGTCATAGATTAGAATACTGGGCAGAGATTGGCAATGGTTTTGCCATTATATGGAAAATGTGGTTACAATGGAGCTGCGATAATCTTTTCTACAGGAGGAAACAATGGATATTGCATCATATATCGATCATACGGTCCTTGCTGCAGATGCAAGCGAGGAGAAGATAAGAGTGCTTTGCAAGGAAGCTGCAGACAATCATTTCGCATCTGTCTGCGTGAACTCATGCTGGGTGAGCCTGGCATCCGAGCTTCTCAAGGGAACAGGAGTCAATGTATGCACGGTTGTAGGCTTCCCTCTCGGTGCGATGAATACCAGGGCAAAGGCCTTCGAGGCCTCCGATGCTGTCGATAACGGAGCTGAGGAGATCGACATGGTTCTCAATGTTGGCTATATGAAGTCAGGGCTCTACGATAAGGCCGAGGAGGATATAAGGGAAGTCAAGAAGGCATGCAAGGGAAAGCTCCTGAAGGTGATCCTCGAGACATGCCTGCTGACGGATGATGAGAAGAAGAAGGCCTGCGAACTTGCTGAGAGAGCGGGTGCTGATTACGTGAAGACATCCACAGGCTTCTCCAAGGGAGGCGCCACGAAGGAGGATGTCGCTCTGATGAGGAAGACAGTCGGAGACAGGCTAGGCGTAAAGGCATCGGGCGGAATCAGGAGCTATGAGAAGGCCATGGAGATGATAGAGGCAGGTGCATCGAGGCTCGGTACAAGCTCGGGAATCGCCATAATCAACGGGGAAGGCAGCAATGCCGCATATTGACAACCAGTCGCCGGGGGCTGACTTCCTCAAATCCCTTGGTTTCCCGACTCTGGATGTGCATGAGACCTTCACTCATTTCGATTTCACCAAGCCGGGAAGGCGCGTTCTCCTGATAGGGCCAATGGGCTCTGGGAAGACTGAGTTCGCTGCCCGTGTCTGGAGGGATGCATCGATTGCGCAGAGAAAGAGCGACAAGGTAGCCCGCCTCACAAGCACTGGGAGCCTCGACAGGAGGAAGGTCTTCTTCATCAGGTCCGATATCGACGGTGCAAGGTTCACCGATTACCCTGACGATGCGCTTGCGTACCGCTCAGGGTACATCAGATGCGGCGAGAACATCGCAAGGATCAGGGACTCGTTCGGATTCGAGCAGGTGCTGAAGGACAATCCCGATGTCGGGACATACATAATAGACGAAGCATCCTTCTTCGATGAGAGGCTTGCGTATGTTGCAAGGAACTACTCGATCGAGAAGGGATGCATGTTCGTATTCCCGACGCTGATCCTGAATTTCAGGAAGGAGTTCTTCAATTCCACAGCGCGCCTTATGCTCGATATAGCAACTGATGTGATTCCTCTCACTGCTTACTGCGAGCATCCTGACTGCATGGCGGATGCCTTCTATACATACAGGTACTACAGGATAGGGGAGAAGGAATGCCCTGCTCTGTACTTCGATCCTCTGATCGTCGTAGGCGGTGACAGGGAGAAGGACAGCGCTCTTGAGCCCAATTACGCATCAAGGTGCGATATGCATCACTATCTGCCGGGCAAGGAGTACACATTCTTCACCCTCAAGCCCCTTGCTGAGGAGGCCTCGAGGGGAAACACAGCGCCTCTGTATGCTGAGCTTGAGGCTATGAAGTGCAATATGGAGATGTCGCTTCTCTACCGCAATCTGGAGAAGAGCTATTCAGACAGCCCTGATGGCGAGAAGTACATGAACTCCCTTGAGACAGGCCTTATTGCTGAAAAGGCCCTAAGCTATCTCTTCTGCGAGCAGAACCTGATCAACGATATACTCCTTCAGAGGATAGTATCGGATCTCAGGCTCGATACAGCGTACCTTGAGAAGGTGCTCTCAGATAACAGGCATCCTGTATCGCTCGATCAGCCATTCCTCTTCTGATGATAAGGCGCCTCGCGCCTTATTCTCAGAAATCAAGCCCTGACTGCCTCATCAGAGACATCGTCTCGCTGAGTATCTCCGGCCTGAGGTTCTCAAGAAGCCAGGGCACGTCATTCCCTGTCTTCCTGTATTCCGATATGAAGCCGCTCCAGTCGAAGGAGCCTGTGAATGCTGTCAGGGATCCTATCTTCGCGCCGTTCTCAGGGTTGAGCGTGAAGTCCTTCATATGGATAGCGGCTGCCCTTGGCCCTATTGCTTCGATAACAGGCATGTAGAATGCGCGCTGGGCCTCCTTGGTAGGGTGCAGGATCGAGACCCCATCCTCTTCCTCTATCCCCTGGAACGGGATCAGGTTTATAGGATCGAGGATGAACCTCAGCCTATCAGTATCCTCATACCTCCTTATGCATCTCTCGGCTCTCTTCAGGGTCGATAGCGCATGGGAGTGCGCACCGCACTCTATGGCAACATAGCCGTCATACCTCTCTGCTGCATCGATCATCCTGTCAAGGGACTGGAAGAGCATGTCCATATTGCTCTCTTCCGCTGTAGTTATGCAGTACCTGCCCTTGGTTCCGTTCGCAGATCCCGTCTCTGTGCCAATATAGGGGCAGGAGAAGGC
>JAXFQZ010000058.1:0-18195 GCA_034178685.1 Candidatus Ornithospirochaeta sp.
GTTCGCATTGATGCACTTCCCGCTCTCGTCGAGGATCATCCCCTCATACAGAGTGTGGCCAATGGACTTCATAACAGCGCCGTACATCTGGCATAGTGCTATCTCAGGGTTTATAGGCGTGCCTGCATCCTGGAGCGCATAGAACTTCCTGACCTTTATCTCACCCGTCCTGGTGTTGACAGCGACCTCTGCAAAGTGCGCGCCATACGGCACTGCGAAGTTCGGAGTCGTGAAGGAAGCGGTTCCGATAAGCTGTCCCCTTCCTGTGCCTGTGAGGGCATCATGGGAGAGCTTGCTGTACTCAAGCTCATTGCCTGTCCTGGATGAAACGACCTTACCCGGATACTCAAGATGGAGGTCCTCCTCCTTCTCTCCCATCTGAAGGCTCGCTTCCCTGATAGTCTTCCTCTCTAGGTCCTTCACAGCCAATAGCGAAGCATTACCCGAGAAATAAGTACCGGAGGAGGCATATGCACCTGTATCGAAGAGACAGGAATCCGTATCTCCCGATACGACAGAGACCTTATCGAGATCGACCTTCATCACCTCAGCGCAGCACTTTGCGGAAATCGTATCCAGACCCGTGCCGAGATCCGCACCGCCTGAGAGCACGATGAAGGTTCCATCTGTCATCATCTTGCACTGTGCATTGGCATGGTCCAGACCCGGAAGCCCCGAGCCCTGCTGTATCATCGCAAAGCCCTTTCCGATCTTCCACTCCGGATCTCCTGAGTCCTCCCTGTGTCCCCATCCGATCATCCTGGCTCCCTTCTCAAGAGCCTCTCTGAGTCCGCATGAGCCTACAGGCACGACAGCGCCTTCCCTTCCCTCGCCAAGGCCCTTGAGGATCTCAAGCATATAGCCTTCCTCGACTATGTTCTTCTCAGCCATCAGCAATGGGTCTATCCCAAGCTTCATCGCAAGCTCGCCCATTGCGGAGATGATTGCGAAGTAGCCCTTAGGAGCTCCATAGCCCTGGTATGCTCCCGTTGGCGGGATATCGGTATAGTAGGTGAAGAGATCGTAGTACATGTTGTCTACCTTGAAGATAGGAAGCGTCTTCGAGGAGGCATTCATAGGCACTGTGAGGCAATGGTTTCCATAAGGACCGGTATTTGCCCTGACATCCATATAAATAGCTGTTATCGTTCCGTCCTTCTTTCCGCCCATCTTCACCCTTACGCGCATAGGATGGCGGGTTGAGTTCGCATAGAACTCCTCGGCTCTTGTGTTCCTGTAGTAAATCGGCTTTCCGGTCCTCCAGACAGCGTACCCTACCAGGTCCTCTATGAGTATATCCTGCTTTGAGCCATAGCCTCCGCCTACCCTCTCCTTGATCACATGCACGTTGTTCTCGGAGATCTGGCAGACATTGCTCACGATTCTCCTGACGTGCCATGGCACCTGAGTGGAGCAGTTCATCACAAGCCTTCCGCCTTCGATCCTCGCATAGCATACATGGGGCTCAAGCGGAGTACACTGGACCTGGCTTGTCTGGTATGTCTGGTCGACGATCGCATCGGCCTCGGCAAAGCCCTTCTCCATATCGCCTATCCCGCCATGGGCGGCAGCCGCGATATTCTTCCTTATGTCAGCATGGAGAGGGAACTGGTAGATGACACGGCCATCATCCTTATCGGCACTCATGTTGTACTGATCGAGGTCTGCAGGAGCTCCCGCCCTGTACTCGACTATCCCGTTGTGCACAAGAGGCGCATTCTCTGCCATTGCCTCCTCTACTGTGAATACAGCTCCCATAGGCCTGTACTCCACATGGATCAGCGCAGCTGCCTTCTTCGCAGTCTCCATATCGCGCGCGACTATCGCAGCGACCCTGTCTCCGACATGCCTTACTGTCCTGTTTATGAGCTTCCTGTCATGAGGCGACGGCTCAGGGTTTCCCTGGCCGGCCTGCATGTAATAGACATCGGGGCAGTTGAATGCTGTGATTATATCGACAACGCCCTCGAGCTCAAGCGCCTTCTCTGTATCTATGCTCTCGACAAAGGCATGAGCGAAAGGCGACCTGAGGACATGCAGCACATAGCTATTGGGATCGACCCTGTCCTCTACAAAGAGCCTCTCTCCTGAGACAAGTGCCTTTCCATCGATCTTCCCCACTGGCTTTCCGATATACTTCAGGTTATCCCTGAAGGATGGAGCGATGATGCTCTCGTACGCTCCCTTGCTTCTCTTCTCCTGGACAAGCCTAACTGCAAGGTAGTAGTGCTCATAGCCGGCATCCCTGATGAAGATGCCTGACAGCGCCTTCTTCACATCCTCCTTACCTGCATCGGGCTTATTCTCAAGAAGCCATGTAAGAAGGAGAGCGGCAGCAGGTGCATTGTATGCGCTCTGCACAACGCCAGCATCGATCATCGCCTGCTGTACATCGTTTATTCCTCGCCCTTCAAGGAGTCCCTCTGCTGTCCTTATCTCGGCGCCCTCTGCCTTATAGGCAAGGATGAGATTGGAGTACATAGGCCTGCCGTTGAATATGACTGTATCAGATCCGGCAAAGCCCTCCCTGTCGTCGCTGTCTCTGACAGATACGTATCCGCTCCTGTAGAGCACATCCCTGAGTCTCTCGCATTCATCGGCGTGAAGCACAATGCTCTCGTTGTTGATTCTTGTCCTGATATCCATTCTCACGCCTCCTTGAAAGCCACAGAGGCAAGATACCTCTTGTATTCAGCAGATCCCTCGATATCATCGGCAAAAGCGATTTCCCTGTATGCATCCCTGTCTCCATAGGCCAGTCCCGATGAGCTCGCCTGATAGCAGTACCTGTCCCCCGATCTTGCCGCGATCAATGATGCATGGGTGCTGCTTGTCCTGCCGAAGCGTACAGCCTCACCTTCGATTCCCTCGTCCAGTACCACATACAGCAGCATCGCCCTGCACCCTTTCTTGGCATAGTACTCAGCAATGCCCTTATGCTTCTCCCCCTTGGTGCACATTACCGTAAGCCCTGCATCTGCTGCGAAAAGAGATGGGATGAGATAGCTATCCAGCCTCCTGAGAGCAATGTTGCCGCCTACTGTAGCTGCGTTCCTATGCTGAAGCGATGAGCAGAAGAGCGCTGATTCCCTGATGAAACGGGGAACCAGGCTGCACGATGCAAGGTCCTCAAGGGTGGCTCCTGCGCCGATGAAAAGCTTCCCGTCCTTAATGAATATATCCTTCGGGACAATCCCGGAGATATCTATGAGGACCGAGTCCCCTGATGCGCTTCCGTTGAGCCGCAGTGCATCAGTACAGCCTGCCAGGTACATAGAATTCTCGATTCCGTGCCTAAGAGCAACCGCATCGGCACAATCAACAGGATGCTCGATCCTCATATCCCCTCCTATTCAATGATGCCCTTCTCCGGGCATTTCGATATCGTCTCGATGAAATACGCAAGCATTCTTCTTGTCGTATTCCTTCTGTACTTAGGCATTGCATGCGGCGAGATGGCATTGTTCCAGCTATCCAGGAACTCAGGCATCAGGGCCTCTAGCTCCTCGACTCTCTTTCCCTTCAGTATGTTCTCTGCTTCATAGCTTCTGATCACCTTCGGGCCAGCGGCTCCTGATGATGCCCTGAAATCGGCAACAACGCCATCCTCGATCCTGGCTGCTGCGGAAAGAGAGAGCTTCGAGATCGCATTTGCCCTCCTTGTGCCTATCTTCCTGTAGTAGATGTAATCGAAGTCAGCTCTCGGAATGAACACCGATTCTATGATCTCATCATCCTCGAGCTTCGTCTTCTTCGCGCCGACGATGAACTGATCGAGCTTCATGCTCCTCCTGCCCCTCTGGCTGATCAGATTGACGCTTGCATCCAGCAGGATCAGAGGCTGGGGAAGATCTCCCTTCGGGGAAGCGTTGCCTATGTTTCCTCCGATCGTAGCGCTGTTCCTGAGCGAGATTGCACCCATGAGCGATGCGGCCTTCCTCACTGGATATGGAACGCGCTCATCGGCTGCTATCTCGGCAGAAGTGGTCAAAGCCTTGATAACAACGCCTGAATCGGTGCTGATTATCCCCTTAAGCTCCTCAATGCCTGAGATTATCATCACAGGGAAGCCGAACTCAGGATCCACGTCATGACCCATGAAGTGCTGGACCATCAGGTCCGTTCCCCCTGCCAGGGGCCTTGCATGGTATTCCTTCCTTATTGCCAGTGCCTCCGAAAGGGTCTCTGGTACGAATGCCATTACTTCTGCCATAGCGCGCATCCCTCCTTGCTGGCAAGCCTGATCGATTCGACAATCAGGTCATATCCGGTGCATCTGCATAGATTGCCGCTGATGCCATGCCTGATCTGCTCATCATCAGGATCAGGAACCGACTCAAGAAGAGCATATGCCGCCATCACCATGCCGGGGATGCAGAAGCCGCACTGGACAGCTCCTCCCTTAGCGAATGCATCGATGATGCACTTGCCCTTCTCAGTATCCCTTATGCCCTCGATAGTCAGGATCTCCGAGCCGTTTACCGCTCCTACTGGGATTATGCAGCTCGTGACGAGCTTTCCATCCTTGAGGACAGAGCATGCACCGCATTCGCCTTCGGAGCAGCCCTCCTTGGTTCCTGTAAGACCCAGGTCCTCCCTGAGCACGTCAATCAGCCTTCTCAGTGGATTTCCCTTGTAAACCACCTTATGTCCATTGAGAGTGAATACAATATCCGTCAGCATCCGAGTGCCTCCTCGATATCCTCTGGAGGAAGAGGTATCCTTGTAGTCGTGATCCCTAGAGCCCTCTCCACAGCGTCCGCATATGCTGCATCTGCGCCATTGAATACAAGCTCTCCCATTCCCTTTGCTCCCTTTGGTCCCCATGGATATGGGTTATCGACAAGGAAGTACTCCTGCTTAGGGAAGTCCATGCTTGTAGGGATTACATAATCAGAGAGGGATGACTGCCTGAAGTTTCCATTCCTGTTCTCCATCTTCTCCATCGAAGCATAGCCAAGGGACTGGATGACTCCTCCGTTTATCTGGCCATGGACGATAAGAAGGTCAATAGCCCTACCGATATCGTGGCTTGTCCAGATTCCGACAGTCTTTATCTCATTCGTAAGCTTATCTGCCTCGACCTCAACGACAGCGGCTCCCCAGCCATAGCCAAGGTATGCGTCTCCCCTGAAGGTCGACTGGTCCCATGGATGGCCATCGGGGTGCTCATACTCCTTCTCGACCGAGAAATCGCCCTCGTTCCATCTCTCCTTCATCTCCTCAGCACAGCGCTCGACGAGGCGTCCGACGATCATCGTCGACCTAGATGCAGCAGTCGGGCCTGAATCGACTACCTTGGATGTATCAGGATCGAGGTACTCAACATCCTCAAGAGGTATGCATAATGTGGATGCGGCTATCTTGGACAGCGTTGTCTTGAACCCCTGTCCCATCTCCGTCGAGCCGACCTGGATGCTTACCTTGTCACCTGTCTTCACAAGACGCGCATGGGCCTTGATTATAGCCTGCTCTCCATTTCCAGTGAATGCACCGCCATGGTTGTAGAAGGAGATTCCGATTCCCCTTCCCGAGCCAGGCTTGTATTCGGAGGCCTTCCTCTGGTAATCGGAAGCCTCTGTCACCTGCCTTATCATCTCATCGAGCTTCACATCCTCCACTATATGGCCATTGGTGATCGTCTCACCTCCCTTCTTGAGGAAGTACCTGCTCTTGTATTCAAGCGGGTCGAAGCCGAACTTCTTCGCAATATGCTCCATATGCATCTCGATGGCATACAGTGTCTGTGGCGCTCCGAATCCCCTGAATGCATCGGAAGGGAACGTGTTTGTGGCAACACCTATGCCCTTCACGTATGTATTCGGTATATCGTACACGCCATTTGCATGGAAGATGCCTCTCTGGAGCACAACGTACGAAGCCGAGAGATATGCTCCGCAGTTGTAGTATACGAGCCCCTCTATCCCAAGGATGTTCCCTTCCTTATCAAGGGCTGTCCTGTATGTGGTCCTCGAAGGATGCCTCTTTACGGAAAAGAGCGTATCCTCCTCTCGGGTGAAAATGAGCTTGATAGGCTTGCCGACCTTTGTCTCTGCAACAAGAAGCGGTCCGCATAGCACATCAGGGAAGTGCTCCTTTCCGCCGAATGCGCCGCCTGTGACAGCCTGCCTGACCACGATCCTCTCCTGCGGCACCCCGATTACTCCAGCAATCGACTTCCTGATGTAGAACGGGCACTGAGCAGAAGCATAGAATACATAGTCATCGCCTTCCTTTGCGACGATTGCTCCATTCGTCTCGAGGTGGACATGCTCCTGGAAACCGGTCTCGAAGGTCTCCTCGAAGATGGAATCCGCACGCGAGAACACGCTCTCCATGTCCTCTCCCTTCTCGCAGTAGAGCTGGCATAGGACATTGTCATCACCGAAGACAGGTCCACCCTTGAGGTCGATGGCATCCTGGATAGTAACGCATGGAGTATGCTCTGTGTACTTTATGCTAATCCTCTTCGAAAGATACGACAGCATAGTCCTATCAGGGCCTACAAGAAGGCCAATGGTCTCGCCTACGTACCTGACGTCTCCATCGGCAAAGCATCTCCAGTCCTTCCCTATCATCCAAAGCTCATTCCTGCCGCCTTCCGGGATATCCTTCGCTGATACGAAGAAATACCCCTCAGGAAGTTCAGGCAGCTCGATTCCATCGATCGTGCCTCTGGCTATCGAGGAACGTATCATGAGTGCGTACTGCATGTCCGGGAGAGTGTAATCGCATACATACATTGCTTCTCCCCTTGCCTTGTCCACAGCATCGACCCTGATGATTCTGTCGTCAATTGCTGTCGGCCTCTTGGATTTTCCTTCTTCCATTATCTTTTTCCTTATATAATGAAGAATTGCTCCATTATAAAAATCCAAAGCAACCCTCGCAATGGATTATACCATAACAACGGTTGCCTGTAGAGAATAAAGTGCAGAGCGGAGGACAAGCCTCCGCCCATCATTACTCGAGATCGCCTTCAAGCGTGTATGGCAGAGCAGCATAGAACTTCGAGCAGATCACAAGGTCCTCGACCCTGTTGATCTCGTTCGGAGCATGGGCCTGTGCCTCATCGCCAGGACCGAATCCGATAGCCGGGATCTTATGCCTTCCTGTTGTTGCAACGAGGTTCGTCGAGAATGTCCACTTATCCACCACTGGCTCAGAGGAGAACATAGTCTCGTAATCCTTGACTCCTGCCTCTACAAGTGGATGGCTCCTGTCAAGCTTCCATGTCGGGAAGTAGAGCTCCTGCGAATAAGGCTTGTTGGTCCAGCCTACCTTCTCGTAATCAGGCATCTCGATCAGGATCGAATCAGGATCATCTCCAGTTGCCTTGGAAACATACTCCCTGACCTGGCTTATTGCGAGATCGGCATCCTCTCCCCATGTCAGGCGCCTATCGCAGTAGATCATTGCATAGTCTGCTACAGCGCACTGGCTTGGCCCCTTTACATCCATCTGGGAAACGGTGATCGTACCCTTTCCGAGGAACTTCTCGTCATCAGGCTGGAGATCCTTGTTGAGCTGCTCGATGGCAAGAGCCGCACGGGCTGCCTTGTATGCAGCAGATACGCCTCTCTCAGGAGCCGATCCATGGCATGAGATTCCCCTGAGGATGATCCTTATCTCCATCCTGCCCCTGTGTCCGCGGTAGATCCTGCAGCTTGTAGGCTCAGTAGAGACTATCATATCGGGCTTGAAGTTCTCTTCCTCGATAAGGTACTTCCAGCACATTCCGTCGCAGTCCTCTTCCATTACAGTGAATGTGAAGTACACTGTGTACTCCCCGCCATACCCAAGCTCCTTGAGAATGCGTCCAGCTGTGATCATCGAAGCTGCGCCGCCCTTCTGGTCTGAGGATCCGCGGCCCCATACCTTACCGTCCTTGATCTCGCCTGAGAATGGATCGAATGTCCAGTTCTTCATGTTGCCGACCTCGACAGTATCGATGTGGGCATCGAATGCCAGCTTCTTCGGTCCGTTACCGACTCTTCCGATGACGGAGCCAAGACCATCGATCCTGACTTCATCGAAGCCAGCTTCCTTGCAAAGCTCGACTATGAGCCTGCAAACATCCTCTTCCTTCGAGGAATAGCTCTTTGTCCTGACAAGCTTCGATAGATTCTCTGCTGTATAGTCGCGGTACTTTTCCGCAAGCTCAACGATTTTCCTATGATCCATATCCTGACTCCTTATGGTTTTATTGTATCAACCTTTTTCCAGACTTCTGATGCAGTCTCCCTTGCCCTGGCGTAGATCCTCTCCACATCAAGCCCTGGGAACTGCCTGTTTTCCATAACGACTTTGCCATCCACGATAACCGTTTCGACAGCATTGGAGCTCATGCCCCATACGAAGTGCCCTGCAGCATTCCCGCTCACAAGCGGTGTAGGTGCTTTGTAATCAAGAAGAGCGAGATCCGCCTTGAAGCCCTTCTCTACCCTGCCCCATCTTCCCTTTCCCTGGAAGACGGATTCCACAAGCCTGTTACCCCTGTTAAGGGCAGCCAGGAAATCTGCTGGCCAGAAAGGCCCGCTGGCATCGCGGTGCTTGAAGAACGCAATCTTGATTTCCTCGAACATATTGCCGCCGCAGCCATCGGTTCCGATCACAAGCTTCCTGACCCCAGGCAGCCTTGTGTTATAGCCGATCTGGTTGTTCATGTTCGATCTCGGATTATGGGCAAGGAAGCATCCCCTTTGATTGAGAGTATCCACTTCCTTATCGGAGAGATGGACGCCATGGACAAGAAGGGTCTTCTCATCAAGCAGGCCGAACCTGTCGAGCCTGTCGATTATATCCTCATTGAAATAGTGGTGCGAGAAAACGGAATCGTACTTATCCTCTGCGACATGGAGATGCATTCCCCTTCCCGTCTCCTCAATGGCACCTTTCATCATCTCAAGGCCCTTGTCAGGGATCGTGAAGGGCGCATGGCCTCCGATCATTGCCTGGCATAGGACATTCTCTCCCCTGCCGAGCCTTGAATCGACCTCCCTTGCAAAGCGCACATTCTCCTTGATGCCTCGCTCGACCTCTTCCATTCCTGAGTTCCTGTCGGTGACCTCGAAGCATGTAGCTCCTCTGATTCCGACTTCCTCCATGCCCTTTGCGATGATTGAGAGAGAGCCCTCTATATCGCAAGGCGATGCGTGGTGGTCGATGGCAGCAGTCGTTCCTGAAGAGATTGCATCGATCGAGCAGATAAGCGATGAGTAATAGATCGCCTCATCATCAAGCGCCCTATCGAGCCTCCACCACCACTCCTTCAGAGTCTGGATGAAATCCGTCTGAGGGCCTGCCTGGACAAGCATTCCCCTCGAAAGCCCTGAGTAGTAGTGATGATGGGAGCATACGTTTCCCGGAATCAAGGTCCTTCCGCTTCCGTCAATGACCCTGCATCCAGGATACTGAGATGCTATTCCCTTCCCGGTCTCCTTGATCAGGGAGCCTTCGATGACGACATCCTGATCCTCCTGAACATCGAAAGGAGGCTCAGTCTGCATGATACGCACATTCCTGATAACCAAATCCGCCATTATTCCTCCACTGGTCCAAGCAGGTACGAATACGAAAGATAGATCTCCTCTATCATTGCCACTATCTGGATAGGCACTCCATCTGCCTCGAGCTCGCCGGCCCTGTTGAACGAAGCCTCATAGAGCTTGCCATCGAGGCGTATGATGACCTTATCATCAAGCTGCACGAAGCCGCTGTTGGTGCTGTCCTGGAAGTCCTCGAGGCTTGAGAAGAGCGTGAACTTGTCCTTGTAGGGAGCTCCCGAATGAGGACAGAACGTAGCGCAGTTGCCGCATTCATTGCAGTATGCATCCAGGTGTATGATCTGGTAAGGATCGTCGAAGATGCCGGTCTCCCTGACATCGAGAGCGACGTTGGCCCTATTAGGACATACATCCACGCACTTCGTGCATACGTATGAGCACTCAAGGCACCTGCCTGCCTCTCTTGATGCGAATCCAGGATCGTCCTTTCCAAGAGGCATGAGTATGCGGCTCCTCTTTTCCCTGATCGATGAGAAGTACTCATCCTCAGCCTCCCTCAGCTTCTCATCATCCTCATACTCCTCGTCGATCTCCTCCTCGCCGCATGTGCATTCGCCATCCTTGCATCCGCACTCGCAGCTGTCATCCTCATCCTCCTCGAGGATCCTGTCATATACATCGTCTATTGCTTTATCGACAGCATCGGATGCAGAGCGTATGCAGCGCACTATCGTCGAAGGACCTGTGTCTGCGTCTCCGATTATGTAGACGTCATCGCTCTCACCCTTTATCGATGCAAGCACCGCTGGATCCACCTTCTCGCCGATAGCGGAGATAAGATACGTGCAGTCGATAGCAAACTGCTCACCGCTTGCTACCGGCCTTCTTCTGCCGGATGCATCCTTCTCAGAGAGGACCATCCTGTCGACTGTGAGCCTTCCATCTGTCAGATTAGCAGGATTCGAGAGGAACATGAACTCGACTCCATCCTCGAGCGCCATCCTGTACTCCTCAAGATCCGCAGGCATCTCAGAGAGAGACCTCCTGTATAGTACCTTGACATCCTTGACACCCGGGCACCTCTTAGCCATCCTGGAGGCATCCATTGCTGTGTTTCCGCCTCCGATGATCACTGGATGCTCGCCAAGGGAAGGAGCATTGCCGTTCTTTGCCTTGAGGAGGAACGATATAGCGCTGTCGCGCATTCCGTTCCCGCTGACTCCTGGATCGTTTGACTTCGTTGCGCCAATAGCGATGAAGATGTACTGGAAGCCCTCGTCCCTGAGCTGTTCCACAGTCACATCAGCGCTGAAATGGAACTGGACACCATTCTCCTTTATGAACTCAACATCCCTGTCAACAGCCTCAGAAGGGATCCTGAACTCAGGTATGATGTTCCTTACCACTCCGCCTGCGCTCTCTTCCTTCTCGAAAACATGCGTATCGAATCCTGACCTTGCGAGGAAGAAGGATGCAGCAAGCCCTGCAGGTCCCGCGCCGATGACGGCGGCCTTTATCTCGCCAGGCTCCTCAGGCCTCTCCCAGATCTCTGCCTTGAAGCGATCGAGACCCTTCTCAGCTGCCTGCCTCTTGATCTCCCTGATGTTCACAGGTCCCTCATAATCGATCCTAGTGCAGTGGTTCTGGCACTGGTGGTCGCATATCCAGCCAGTCATATTCGGAAGAGCGTTCTTCATATAGATGACGCCAAGGGCCTCTGCCCATCTGCCCTCTCCTGCAAGCTGGATGTAATCGGGAATATCCTGATGGATCGGGCAAGCCTCGATGCATGGTGCGACGAAGCAGTCAATCAGGCCGAGAGGAGTACCGATCTTCGTATTATAGGTTCCCCTGAAATCCTTTGAGCTCGTGCTATCCTTGCAAAGGACCTTGCCAAGAAGCGATGAAAGCCTGGCGATGTCTATTCCGCCCTCCGGCCTAGGCATGCTGTCAAGCTCTGCTGCCATCTGGCCAAGCTTCGTGTAACCGCCCGGCTTGAGCATGTCTGTTGCAAGCGTGATCGGCCTTATCCCAGCAGCGTATACGTCCTTGACTGTAAGGGCTGTTATTCCACCTGAATACGATATAGGGAGCTTTCCCCCGAACTCCTCGGAAAGCATGAGCGCAACCGAAAGGGAGACTGGCATCAGCGCCCTTCCGGACATATACATCTCATCACCTGGAAGGACACCCTGGTCATTCACGGATCCAAGCGTATTCGTCAGCTTTACGCCGAAGCCCCTGCCGTTGCCTTCTGCAAGATCGGCAAGCCTATGGAGCATTGCAATGGCATCATCCTTCTGGAGATCCTTCTCGAAGCTCTCGCGCCTGAGCGTGATGTATCCGAAGCCCAGGTCATCGAGGATCCTCCTGACCCTATCGTATCCGAGAAGCGTAGGATTGAGCTTGACGAATGTATCGAGCTTCTTCTCCGTAAGCATGTAGCTGCATATCGCCTCGATCTCCTTAGGAGGGCATCCATGCATCGTCGAGATAGTGACAGATGGGGAAATGCATGCGCTGATGCTCTCAAGGGCCTTGATAGCCTTAGCCTCCCTGCCCTCCCAGAGAGTGCCCTCGAAGATGCCATCCTCAAGCATCACCCTTGCTTCCTCTATGTACTGGCGGAAGGATGGATTGAGATCCGCATCGATCATGGAGTCGATGTACCTCTGCATCTTCTCCTGCTTAATGCCTTCGAGATTGTATCCCACAGACATATTGAATATGAACGAAGGCTTCTGAATTGCCTTGTTCCTGGAAAGCGCTTCGAGGATATGGAGGATAATCCAGGCCTTCAGGTATTCATCATATGCCTTCTCCAGGGTGAACTCTGTGGACCATTCGACGTTGTATCCCTCATCCCTTGCGTCTATGCAAGGCTTCTCGATCTCCAGATGGTCCATGATCTGCACTGTCTTGAGCTCGATGAACCTTGCTCCTGAGAGATAGCTTGCGACTATGTTCTGGCAAAGCTGGGTATGAGGTCCGGCAGCTGGCCCGATTGCATTGCTGCACTCCTGGCTGAATACGGAAATGCCATTCTTGCCATCCGAGCTATAGAATCTATCTTCGTTAATACCGAAAACCGAATGCTGGTTCTTCAGCTCACCTGAAATGCGGCTGAGCATCTCAGTGAACGGAACAGGTCTCATAATATCTGACATAAGCGCTCCTCTATTACAATTCTAAACCAGTTAGAACCGGTGTCAACAGCATTTGCAACAATTCGCAACACTATATTGCGAAACAGGATAAAGGGAACCGGATAGCATTGCAATGATTGCAGGAATGCATAATCTGCGGATTATCAAATGGCGTTTCACTAAACAATTGGATATTTTTTTGATATTTAATTAAAAAATATCATCAATTACTACGGTTTTCCTTTACATTCTTGCTCTACAAGATATACTGAATACAACCAGTAGGAGGCATTTATGCTTATTAACCTCAAGAAAAGACCATCTATCATTGAAAAGAACGTACAGAGATGCAAGGAAAAGGGAATCACCCTGCCTACATTCGCGCAGATGAAGAACCCGGCACTCATCCCTGATGATATCAAGGAAAAGCTGAAGGATGTAGGGCTATGGGATGTCAATCCACTCAACCTATACAGGATCAACTGGCATAACGAGCCTGTGGAGAAGGGCGGGACATTCAAGGGCGTGAACTACATCGAGATCCCTAGGGCAATCACTGGAACAAAGGCCCGCATCTACGCACTTGCAGGAAAGTTCTTCCCTTGCGGAGTGCACAAGGTCGGAGCAACATACTCATGCCTGGCACCTGCGCTGGTGACAGGAAACTTCGATGCCGTAGAGCAGCAGGCAGTATGGCCTTCCACAGGAAACTACTGCAGGGGCGGTGCATACAACAGCGCTCTTCTCGGATGCAAGAGCATAGCAATACTGCCAGAGAACATGAGCCAGGAGAGATTCAACTGGCTTAAGACAGTTGCTGGCGAGATCATCGCAACACCTGGATGCGAGTCGAACGTAAAGGAGATCTTCGACAAGTGCCACGAGCTTGATGAGGAAAGAGGAAAGCACATCGTCATCTTCAACCAGTTCGAGCAGTTCGAGAACTATCTATGGCACTATGAGGTTACAGGATCCGCTATCCTCGAGGTCATCAGGAACCTCGGTATCAAGGCTGAGAACGTAAGAGGATACGCTTCCTCAACCGGTTCTGGCGGAACACTCGCAGCAGGAGACCACCTCAAGGACGTATACCCGAACATCAAGATCGGAGCCGGCGAGGCTCTCCAGTGCCCGACTCTGCTCAGGAACGGTTTCGGCGCACACAGGATCGAAGGAATCGGAGACAAGCACGTGCCATGGATCCACAACGTGAAGAACACTGATATGGTTCTCTCCATTGACGATCAGGACTGCATGGATATCTACCGCCTCTTCAACGAGAAGGACGGCCAGGACTACCTGAGGTCGATAGGAGTCAGCGAGGAGGATATCGCGAACCTCCAGCTCTTCGGAATCTCCGGAATCGGCAACATGCTTTCGGCAATCAAGATGGCAAAGTACTACGAGATGGATGAGGATGATGCTGTATTCACAATCCTCACAGACAGCTCAGTGATGTACACATCCAGGCTCAAGGAGCTTGAGGAGCAGCAGGGAGCATTCAATCCGACAGAGGCAGCAAGAGTGCATGCAGCGGCCTTGATGCATCAGGGAATCGACAATGCTCTCGAGCTCGGCTACTCCGACAGGCTCAGGATCCACAACCTCAAGTACTACACATGGGTCGAGCAGCAGGGAAAGACCTACGAGGAGCTCAACCGCCAGTGGTATGACAGGGATTACTGGAAGGAACTGCCTAAGCTTACGAGGAAAATCGACCGCATGATCGAGGAATTCAACGCCAAGGTCCTTGGCTGATTTAATGGAATGCCGGGCAACCGGCATTCTTCATAAAGGAGGGCCTATGCGCTTTGAATACGTTTGCTCCGACTGCGGACGCATATACAGAACAGATAGAATCATGTACCTATGCCCTGAGTGCGAGAAGGAAAACAGGGGCTCCTCATTCCCAAAGGGAAACCTGATCGTGAAGCTCTCAGAGGATACGCTTCGAAAGGCAGCTGGGAAGGAGCATGTGACACCGGATGACTTCTACCCCTACCCCTCTGAGGACAGGAGCGAGTTCCCTATCGGCGTGACGCCTCTTATGAGGCCAGGCAGGATCAATGAGCGCCTCGGGCTTGATAACGTTTTCTTCAAGCTGGATTCGAACCTGATCTCAGGATCCTTCAAGGACAGGGCAAGCTACGAAGTAGCCCTGCAGGCCAGAGCGCTCGGAGAGAAGAAGATCGTGCTTGCATCCACAGGGAACGCAGGAGCCGCAATGAGTGCAGTAGGAGCTGCGATGGGACTCGATGTTGTCCTGTTCGTCCCTGAGACAGCCCCGATCAACAAGCTGATGCAGTCTGTTCTGTATGGCGCCCACGTCATTCCTGTCAAGGGCACATATGATGATGCCTTCGCTCTATCTATCGAGTACACTAAGAGATTCGGAGGGATAAACAGGAATACTGCCTACAACCCGATGACAATAGAGGGAAAGAAGTCGATCTCAATAGAGCTCTTCGAGCAGATGGGAAGGAAGGCACCTGATGCAGTATACGTCCCTGTAGGAGACGGATGCATCATCGCAGGAGTGATCAAGGGCTTCATGGACCTCAGGGATGCAGGCCTTATCGACAAGCTTCCTAAGGTCATCTGCTGCCAGTCTGACAAGTCAGATGCCATCACGAGGGCATTCGAGGACGGAGACTTCTCGCCTATCGAGGCAACCACGAGGGCAGACTCGATCTCTGTCGATCTCCCATCGAATGGAAGGATGGCTGCGCGCTTCATCAAGGAGTGCGGTGGATGGTGCGTCAGGGTATCCGATGAGGAGATACTCGAGAGCCAGCTTACGCTCACGCGCCTTGGCGGCATACTGGCAGAGCCAGCCGCAGCTGCAGCATATGCCGCATTCGAGAAGGACAGGAAGCGCTTCATCGATGAGCTTGGAAAGGATGCAACTGCTGTTGTCCTCATTACAGGAACAGGCTTCAAGGACATGAAGGCCTTCGATGGAAGAGCAGTGCTTCCTCCTGCGATCGAGAACAGCGTTGAAGCAATCAGCAAGCTGGAGCTGTAAAAGGAAAAGCCGTCGCTTCTGCCCTTGATTACGGCTTATGCGACGGCTTATTCCATGCCTGGATGCTGCTTACTCTGCAGTCACTGGGAAGCTGAAGCTCCAAGTGCTTCCATCAGCCTTCAGTTCTACGCTGACAGTGTAGCTTCCGGCCTTCATGGCTACCAGCCTGATGCCTGTTATATCAGCATCCTGTCCTGCTTTCATTCCCCTGATGGATCCTTCTCCTCCGATCACCTTCAGATCCGGGTCATCCGAATAGAGCCTTACTGAGACCGGAGCAAGGTCCTCTGTGCCCTTATTGGAGACGCTGAGCGTCACGCTGACCTGCGTATTCAGAGGAAGCGTGGAGATATCGTACGATCTTGCCTTAAGGCCGGTTGCCTCAAGCTTCTCCCATAGGGCCTCGAATACAGCTCCATTCGATTCCATGGTATATGACTCACGGTCGCCAGGGATATAGATCCCAGTGCTCCTATCCTCCCAGCCAGCGAATATGTAGCTTGGATCCGGAGCCTCAAGCACAGGAAGAACAACCTCATCACCTGCTCCTGATACATCGATCGTGCTTTCAAGCCCTGTAAGCTCATCCTTGAATACCGCAGCGCTCCTGAAAACAGCGTAATATGTCTGGTCAGTCGCAGGGAAGGAAATAGTCTCGCCTGGCAGATACATGACCTCATCCTCAGTCAATCCCCATCCTGCAAGGACACCAAGGGATGAGCTTGATAGCGGAAACGACGATTCATCTGGAAGCGTAAGCTCCGTGCCTGGCCTGGATGAGAAGCCTGCTGAATAGCTGAAGCGCCTTCCTGTACCAGTGGATCCTGCTTCAAAGTGCACAACCGGCCTGTAGTAAGCGCTGTTATCGTAAAGCCATCCAAGATTCTCCTCAGATGGATCATCTGCCAGGATCAGCGAGAGAAGCTCCTCGCTCTGTTCCCTGGTTATTCCATACCCGGCGATCTCCCTGTATTCGGAAGCGGCTTCCGAAGCCTTCTCGAAATTGCCTGCCTTAATTGCCTTATCATAGCTTTTCCTGGCATTCTCAAGCTCGCTTGCCCTCTTCGAGCTGAGCGTATCATAGTATCTGATAGCCATGCTGAGGTTACCTGAATCGACTGCATCCGAGAACTCGGAATACAGCTCCTTTGGCGATGCAGCGGAAAGAATCGCAGCTGACATGACGAGTACTGCAAGTACCGCTGAAGTTCTCTTAATGAATCCTTTCATAAAAAAATCTCCTCACCCATAGAGATAGCTATCCCAGGTAAGGAGATGGTGTATATCATGTGTCGATTATGTGAACTAGCTGAGCTCGCTCTGCCCTGTGTAGAGCCTGTAGTAGACTCCCTTCTGCTGAAGGAGCGTCTGGTGGTCACCGCGCTCGATTATCCTTCCATCCTCGAGGACCATTATCGCATTGCTGTTCCTGACAGTTGAAAGCCTATGCGCGATCACGAATACTGTCCTGTTCTCCATCAGCCTGTCCATGCCCTTCTGCACAAGCGCCTCTGTGTGGGTATCGATCGAGCTTGTGGCCTCATCCATCACAAGCACAGGGGGATCTGCGATAGCCGCCCTTGCGATTGCGATCAGCTGGCGCTGGCCCTGCGAAAGGCTCTCGCCGTTGTTAGTGAGCATCGTATCGTAGCCATCAGGCATCATCATTATGAAATCATGGGCATTGGCAAGCTTTGCGGCTTCTATCACCTCCTCATCAGTCGCATCGAGCTTGCCGAACATGATGTTCTCCTTGATCGTTCCTGTGAAGAGATTGGTATCCTGGAGTATGAAGCCCAGGGAGTGCCTGAGATCGGCCTTCCTTATCTTGTTTATGTTTATGCCATCGAACCTGATCTTGCCATCCTGGATATCATAGAACCTGTTGAGGAGGTTCGTGATAGTTGTCTTCCCAGCCCCTGTGGAGCCTACGAACGAGATCTTCTGGCCGGGCTTTGCATATACAGAGATATCATGGAGGACCAGCTTATCCGGATCATAGCCGAAATCGACATGATCGAGGACGATATCTCCCCTTAGCCTTGTATATGTCGTCCCGCTTCCATCGGTGTGCGGATGCTTCCATGCCCAGACGCCTGTCCTGACAGGGCTTTCGGAGAGATTGCCTTCTGGATCCACGCATGCATTGACAAGCGTGACATAGCCATCATCGACCTCGCTCTCCTCATCAAGAAGCTCGAAGATCCTCTCCGCTCCGGCAAGAGCCTGAAGAACCATGTTCGACTGCTGGGCAATCTGGTTCACGTTATTGGAGAAGGCCCTTGAAAGCTGGAGGAATGCCGCGAATGCTCCTAGCGTATATGCTCCATTGCCTCCGGCAATCACCATGATCGCTCCGGCAGCAACAAGGGCAACGTACTGAAGATGCCCCAGGTTGTTGGTCAGAGGCCCCATGGAATTCGCAAGCGTATTGGCCTTTGCCATCGACTGCCTCAGGTTCTCGTTAAGCACTGCGAACTCGTTCTTGCTCTTCTCCTCATGGCAGAAGACCTTCACT
>JAXFQZ010000064.1:0-3320 GCA_034178685.1 Candidatus Ornithospirochaeta sp.
AATGAACAGCTGCTATCTGGCATAAGGGCTCAATAAATGACAAAGAAGCTTCTTCATAATGCTATCAATGCTTTACTTCGATATCCCCCTTAAGTGGCAATGCAGGAAAGACGCTTTTCTCTTTGATGCCTGCTGCAATGCATCCTCCTCCCTTGTTTTTATGCAATTTAGAGATGCACAGATCGTCCTTATGATTTCGTCAGGATCGCAATCAGCTAGATTTAGGAGCCCTTGATTTGCTCATTGGTATTCATATGCATTGCCATATTTCACTCAATGCTGATTCCATTATCGGATAATAGATTGTCTGCTCTAGATAACTTAGCAGCGAATACTCGGCAAAAGCATTTCAGACTAAAAAACTGCAGAAAAAAATGGCTAACCTGCAGATGATGACAGGCCAGCCAGTTCATTATGCATTCTCGGCACCCGCTAAGGGGACTGCCTTCTGCTATTTCACTCGATTTCGGATCCGAGCTTTATCCCCCAGGCCTGTCTGAAGCCATCCATGATCCTCATTACCCTGAGTGTCTCCCTATGAGGCATGGAGTATGGCTCGAGCCTTCCCTCCTCTATGCACTTTCTAGCTTCATATAGCTCATACTCATAGCCGCTGAAGTCTTCCTTGATCTCGATTGTCTCATCAAGGACGTTTGTCTTTCCTTCTGTGCGGTAGACACGGATCAGAAGAGGATTGTTCACGTTATCGACCTCGATGTATCCCTCTGTGCCATAGATGATTCCCCTTCTGTCAGAGCGGACCGTTGCATCTGCGAAGACCGAAGCAACTGAGCCATCCTCGAAGACAAGAGAGATGGAATCCCTCGTATCGACACCGCTTTCGCTCTTCGTGCACACACCGGACATTTTCTCTAGGCTCAATCCGTTCCTTGCCATCAGGGCGAAGTTCAGCGGATATACCCCGATATCAAGAAGAGCGCCGCCAGCAAGACGCGGATCAGCGATCCTCTCCTTGTCCATTATCGAATAGCAAAGATTGGCACAGATGGATGAGACCTTTCCTATCCTGCCATCCTCTATCAGGCCATCAATGGTCCTTCTGGATGGCATGTATCTTGTCCATATGGCCTCAGCGACGTATACGCCCTTCTCAAGAGCCCTTCTGAATACTGTCTCTGCCTCTTCCTCATTTACTGTGAATGCCTTCTCGCATAGCACATTCCTTCCGTTCTCTATTGCAAGAAGCATATGCTCCTTATGGTGCGAATGAGGCGTTGCGACATAAACCAGATCGACATTCTCATCCTTTACCATCTCTTCATAGGAGCCATAGGATACTGCAGCACCGAATTCGCGTCCGAACTCTTCTGCCTTCTCCTTTGAGCGTGATGAAACAGCATATAGCTCAAAGCCATCAATGGCATTCACTGTCCTAGCCATTGTCTGGGCAATACGCCCGCAGCCAAGTATTCCGATTCTCATTTTGCATCTCCTGACCAAATTGTAACACAGTTTCTGGCACAACCCAAATCAAAAGCCCTGGAGATTAACCCAGGGCCTGTTTCAGAGCTCGATATACATCATGACCAGCTTCTGCATGCTGCCATCCTTCAGTGCAAATCCCATTGGATGGATGCCATACTCCCTGAATCCCTTTCTGCGGTATAGCGATAATGCCTTGGAATTAGAATCGACAACCTCAAGCTCCAATACCCTGTATCCGGCCCTTCTCGCGCATTCAATGGATGCATCGACCATAGCGGAGCCTATTCCAAGATCCTGGAATCCAGCCTCGATCGAGATTCCGAACTCAGCTCTATGCCTGATCTTCTGGCTGTTTCCAATAGCATCGATTCCGGCACTTCCGCAGATATGGCCATCGACTATCGCAACCAGCTCTGCTTCCCTACCGCTTTCAGCCTTCTTCCTGAGATAGAGCGCCTCATCCTCCAATGTGAATGAGATCTCCTCCGGATAGGATAGAAGGAAGCTGCTCTCCTCATGGGTTTTCCTGAAAGAGGCAAGCACAGACTCAGCATCCTCTGCTGAGGCACTCCTTATAAGGCAGGTCCTTCCATCGCGGAGGATGACAGTCTTATCATACTGCATTTCCTGCCCTTTCCTCCAGGGAAGCCCTTACAATCAGCGATAGGATGATGAAGAATATACCCTGTGTGATAGAGCCTGCGTTATCAAGGCTGAAGGACTCAATATCAATAGCATACATGCTTGCAGCCTCGATTATAATCGCGCATATCAGGTATACGACTGCAGGAATGACTATTGTCTTTATGCCCAGTGCCTTCATGTCATTCGCAAGCGCAAAGTCAAATGGAGTACCAAGATCCAGCTGCTTGCGGTAGAATGCAGTGTACATGCGTGAAAGCACGATTCCCATTGCGCACTTGAGCGATGCTATCACCATGGATAACATCATCGATTCCAGGCTTAGATCCGTTTCGGCATCACCGATTGAATGCAGAGTCACTGACCCGATCCTAATCGGTTCAAAGCCTGCTATAAGAACCGAGACAATACCGACAAGGCAAAGAACAAGGCCGACGATGCAGAATACGAATGCGATCCTTGTCAGCACATATGCAGCTTTAGCTATTTTCTGGATTGTATCCAGGCTTTTCATTTTTCTCCCCTCCTTCTGATGCACTCAGTGCATATATTATCATCAATATCCTCTTTCAGGTCGGAAAACATGGGAATATCCCTTATTGTCCTGTAGATGCTTATGCTCTCCCTCGAGAGAATGGCAGATATCTCATCATCGGTGTACGGACAGGAGCCATTCACTATCAGCGCAGAGATGCCATGTATCATAAGCCACATGCAGGTGATGAAGAACCTGCATTCGCTTTCGCTGAAGCTGTAAATCGTTGAAAGCGAAGGATATACAAGATCCGATATATATTCGATGGGATTGAAGAGGCTATCGCTTCCTGACATGAAGATGAGCCTGTATAGCTCCCTCTCATTCCGTGCGAAGCTTATGTACTCCCTGCCGATTCCCCTTGATGCGACAGGATCCTCAAGTCCCCTCCTCTCATACTCCTTATATATATCTATCGCTCTCTTCCTGACATCGCTCCAGAGATTATCCATGCTCTCGAAGCATGTGAATACAGGACGTGTCGATATCCCCAGCCTGTCTGCAAGGCTCTTCGCAGTCAGGCTTCCAGCTCCGTTTTCCCTTATGATCGCTATCGCTGCGTCAATAAACTCATCGCGCGTGTATTTGTTCTTCGGTGCCATATACATCTCCTGATGTGCATTACATGATGCATATTTACAGCAGCCATGTCAACAGAAAACAGAAGACCCCCATTGCTGAGGGTCTCCTGAGGTGA
>JAXFQZ010000110.1:0-33246 GCA_034178685.1 Candidatus Ornithospirochaeta sp.
ATTCGGGGGGAATGCCTCCGATGCCTACTCGATCGAGGATGAAACATCCCTTCCAACCGATCCGCTCTCGCTGTATGATTGCATGAAAGGAGAGTATCCGTTCGATCCCTTCGGGGATTATCTGGAATAGAATCGAAAAAAGGGGAAATGATGATATCGACAAAAGGAAGGTATGCTCTGAGGGTGATGGCAGATCTTGCTGAGCATAGGGATGGAGGATACATTCCTCTCAATAGCATCGCAGAGCGCCAGGAGATTTCCGAGAAGTACCTTGAGAACATCCTGAAGGCGCTTGTCAAGGATGAGCTGATAAAGGGAGTCAGGGGCAAGCATGGAGGCTATATGCTTGTGAAGGAGCCATCCGAATACAACCTTGCCGAGATACTGGAGTCAGCGGAGGGCACGCTTGCTCCTGTTGCATGCCTCCTTCCCGGCTCCGATGAATGCCCTAGGTCGCATAAGTGCCTTACTCTGCCGCTCTGGAAGGATTACGAGAGGATGGTGTATGGCTATTTCAGCGGCCTTACGCTGCAGGACCTGATCGATGGAAGGCTCATGGAAAACGAATAGGCATGGGTTTTTTTTTTGAATACAATGTGCTAACATGCTAGAGGAAAACCTATGAAGGAGATATGTATGGACGAAGGAAGCAGTATACCTTTACCTGAACGCATACCATTTCACATGATCTCCTTATCTTGCTGCTGATCTGCAATCAAGGTGGGAGGTCCCACCGGAGAGTGCAGACATGATCGAAAAGAGAACAGATTTATCAGAAAACCAGAAATTCACATGGATAGATGCTAGGGATCTGGATAAGGACGATATCTCGGTCCTGACAGATGAATACATGATCTCATCCGAGCTTCTTGCCGATATCATGGATATCGATGAGCAGTCAAGAATAGAGAAGGAAGACGAGTATACAGTCATAATCTGCCGTCTTCCATCCTCAGAGGAGGATGATGAGAACCCCCTGCAGCGGAACTGCGTGCCTCTTGGCATAATACTCTATCCAGACAAGGTCATAACGATATGCCGTGAGGACAGCGTCGTGATAGACGACTTTGCCCGCCATAGATTCAGGCAGTGCCCGGTGGATACGAAGGAAGGCTTCGTCCTTTCCATCCTCGGACGCTCAGCGCTTGTCTACATCAGGCTCCTCAAGTACATAAACAGGCAGAAGGACCTTGTGGAGGAGCAGCTCCATAAGTCCATCATGAACTATGAGCTTATACAGCTTCTGCAGATCCAGAAGTCCCTCGTGTATCTGACGACAAGCCTCACTGGAAACGAGCTGCTTCTTGAGAAGATGCAGAAGACGCCTTACTTCAGGCTGAACAATGAAGAGGAGACCGAGTTCCTGGAGGATATCATAACGGATAACAAGCAGGCTATCGCGATGGCAAACATCTATGCCGATATCCTCACTGGAACGATGGATGCATTCGCCTCCGTCATCGGAAACAACATGAACGTCATCATGAAGAGGCTGACTGTGATCTCGCTTTCCCTGATGTTCCCGACATTCATCACGGGTTTCTTCGGAATGAATGTCGATATACCCGGGATGAAGAGCCCATGGGCATGGCTTTTCCTCCTGGGGCTATGCATTCTTGTTGCAGTCGTTGGCTCGATCTATATCTCAGACAGGAAGAACAAATCCCTGATAAAAGCCAATATAGGCGAGAAGTCGAAGAGGAAGAAGGGACAGAAGCTCGATCCTTCGGAGATCAAGTACCTCAGAAGGAAGAAGGCATCGCTTGACAATGAGGATTCCTGATCATCTCAGGATCCTCAGTATATAACCCTTCAGGTATTCGCTCTCCGGAAAGGATAGGCGCACAGGGTGATCCTCTCCTGCGCTTAGCGTCTCAAGCACCTGCACCTCGACACCAGCATCCTTTGCAGCCCATGATAGCGTCATGAGGAATTCCTCCCTTGTCATGGCCCCTGAGCATGAGAAAGTGGCTATTATGCCGCCATCTGCAATCTTCTCCATCGCAAGCCTGTTAAGGTCCTTGTATGCCTTCCTTGCGCTCTCGAGCTGGCCCTTTGTCTTTGCAAGCTTCGGCGGATCGAGGATCATCATGTCGTATTCGTTCCTTCCGATGCTTCTCATGTACTCGAAGCAGTCAGCGCTCTCTATCGAGACCTTGTCCCTTGAGCCTTCAGGAATGGCGTTCCTGTCCTCGTTGATATGAACCTGGTACAATAGGTGGCGCAGGGCCGATTCAGAGGAGTCCACAGCCTTGACGCTCTCTGCTCCCGCCCTGAGCGCATGGAGCGTGAAGCCTCCTGTGAATGAGCATACATCGAGCACCCTTCTTCCCTTCGCATGCTTCTCGATAGCCTCTCTGTTGTCCCTCTGGTCGCAGTAGAATCCCGATTTCTGCCCCTTTCCGGGAGGAAGCTCATAGTAGATCCCATTCTCCTTGAAGAGGATGCTCTGCCTCTCATCCTCTGCTTCCTGCTCTTTCCCTTCCCTGAAGAGCCGGGTCCTGTCCCTGAGGCCCTCAGCCTGGAGGAAAGCGGGGTCGGGTGATGCTGCGATCAGGCTTGGGTGGAGGATCGAATCCAGCTCTGCTGCGATTTCCGGAAGGAATGCATCGGCAAAGCGCGATGAGACGATGATCCTTATCTCCCTGCCATAGCAGTCCGCTGCGACGCCGGGAAGGAAGTCTGCCTCACCATGGATGAGCCTGAATGCAGTAGTGTCTTCAAGGGAGAAGAGACGCCTTCTCCTTGTGACTGCATCGCGCGTGAGACGCCTTATGAATGCCCCGTCCATCCTCTCCTGCTTCCTCCATGAAAGGAGGTGGAGGATTATGTGGCTCCTCTCATCATAGTAGCCATATGCGATGAATGAGCCGTCTGCTTTGCATACCTCTGCGAATCCCGGCTCGCTGTATGATGGCTCAACGCGCTCGACTGCTCCTGAGAAAACCCATGGATGGTGCTTCACAAGGAGCTTCTCCTTGCCTTCCCTGATTGTGATTCTGTACATGGCCTAAGCGTATCCGTGAAGCGTGAATTGTTCAATAGAGCTTCTGATTCCTTAACAAGGAGTGTGTATTCAGGTAATATGTGGTCATGCAATTCACTGATTTCGGCAGGAAGCTGACATCCAGGTCAGGTATCCTGCTTCTGATGGACGATTTGGGTAAGCCTCTTCCTGAAGGCGTGAAGCCCCTCCCTCTTGGAGGAGGCAACCCTGCCAGGATAGAGGCTGTGGAGAAGGCCTACAGGGCTGAGATGGAAAAGCTGCTCTCGAGCCCTGACGGCTTTGAGGATGTGATATCGCACTATGACTCTCCCCAGGGCAGGATGAGCTTCATATCCGCTGTCACGGAGTTCCTGAACAGGAAGTTCGGATGGAACCTGGAGGAAGGCAACATAGCGATCACGAACGGAAGCCAGAGCGCGATGTTCTACCTCTTCAATCTTCTTTCGGGAAGGAGCGGCGGCAGAGTCAGGAAGATACTCTTTCCTGTGATGCCTGAGTACGTAGGGTACGCAGACCAGGGCGTAGAGGAAGGAACGTTCGTCGGCGTTCCCTCGATAATCGAGAGCATCTCAGAGCATGTCTTCAAGTACAAGGTCGACTTCGAAGCAGTCGAAAGATGCCTTGAGGATGAGGATATCAACGCGATTGCCGTATCAAGGCCGACGAATCCTACAGGCAACGTGCTTACGGATGATGAGATAGAAAGGCTCTCTGAGCTTGCATGCAGGAAGGATATTCCCCTTATCATCGATAACGCATATGGCCTGCCGTTCCCTGATATAGTATTCAATGACGACTGCCATATAACATGGAATGAGAACATCATCCTCTCCATGAGCCTGTCGAAGATCGGACTGCCTTCCATAAGGACAGGCATCATAATCGCAAGGAAGGACATTGCGGAGGCTCTGTCGAACATGAATGCAATCGCAGCCCTGGCTTCCGGCTCCATGGGGCAGGTCCTGGCAGAGGACCTTGTCAGGACAGGGCGCATCGAGGAGCTTGCAAGAGAGGAAGTCCGTCCGTTCTACAAGGCAAAGGCCGATAGAGCAGAGGCGCTTGTGAACAGGTACTTCGAGGGCACGGAATACTCATACCACAGGATCGAGGGCTCTATCTTCATGTGGCTATGCCTGCCGCGCCTCTCCATGCCAAGCATCGATTTCTATTCCCTGATCAAGAAGGACGGGGTTGTCACAGTGCCAGGAGAGTACTTCTTCTACGGGCTTGGGGAAGACTCGAAGAAGCATCCCCACTACAGCAGGTGCCTGCGCCTCAATTACTCAGGCCCCGATGATGTGGTCGAGGAGGGAATAAGGATAATAAGCCAGAGGTACAGGGAGTGCTATGAAGGCAGCGGTCTTTGATCTCGATGGCACCCTGATAGATACCCTTGGCGATATAAGGGATGCCATAAACTATGCCCTCAGGGCCTTTGACTGCAGTCCTGTGTCAGATGATGAGACTAGGAGATTCGTCGGAAACGGCCTGAGAAAGGCGCTTACGATGGCATGCGCTGCGAAGAAGGCGGATATCAGGGATGATGATGAGCTGGATCTGATGTTCCAGCTCCTGATGCAGTACTACAGGAACCACCCTTACGTCCACTCAAGGCCATACGATGGGATAGCAGGGATGCTTGGAGAGCTCTCGGAGCGCGGCGTGAAGCTTGCGATCCTATCGAACAAGGAAGATGGCATAGTCCAGATGATAGTCTCCAGGGCCTTCCCCGGGATTCCCTTCGCTTCGGTCCATGGCCATAGGCCTGGCTATCCGCTGAAGCCTGATCCGAGGGCATTGGAGGAGGAGCTTGCCGCTATGGGTGTGGGTAAGGAAGATGCTGTATACATCGGGGACAGCGAGGTTGACTGGAAAACCGGGGCAAATTCCGGAGTCAGGACCTTGATCGTCAGCTATGGCTTCAGGAAGGAGAGTGAGCTGCTTGCTGCGGGCTGTAAATCTGATGCATGCGATGTTCCATCCCTTCATTCAATTCTATTGAATGGTTAGCTGAAAAGTGTGATACAATCAAATGAGATAAAAAAGGAGAGAAAGATGCTTATCAATGAGAAGATGAAGAGCCGCATCCTCGAGGATGCAAAGACCTATATCAGATTCGAGAATAACGAAGTATTCAGGGCTGAGGTTGAGAATGCTCTTGAGATGGAGGACTGGGATAGCCTCTACGACAGGTTCTATACCTCGCTTTCATTCGGCACTGCAGGCATGAGGGGCCTCATCGGTGGTGGTACAAACAGGATCAACACCTACATGGTAAGGAAGGTCTCAGAGGGTCTTGCGGAGTACCTCCATCGCGTTGAGCATGCATCAGTGGTCATTGCATTCGACTCAAGGCTTTTCTCTGCAGAGTTTGCCAAGGCAGCGGCTCTTGTACTGGCTGCAAATGGCATCAAGGTGTATCTCTACGATACTCTCCATCCGGTTCCGATGCTCTCCTATGCTGTACGTTATCTCAAGGCAACCGCTGGAATCGTAGTCACGGCCTCGCATAACCCTTCGAAGTACAATGGCTACAAGGTGTACTGGTCCGATGGCGGACAGGTCACTCCTCCGCATGATATCGAGATCGCAGCTCTTGCGAATGCAGTCAAGGGCGAGGATATCAAGGATATCGATGAGAAGGAAGCAAGGGAGTCAGGCCTTCTCAGATCCGTTCCAGAGGATGTGGATCAGGCATACTACCACATGGTCCTCTCATCGCTGCGCCGCCCTGGTCTTGTCCAGAACGCTCCTATCACAGTCGCATACACTCCGCTTCATGGATCGGGAAACGTTCCTGTGCGCCATCTTCTTTCCAGCCTCGGCATCAAGTGCTCAGTAGTCAAGGACCAGGAGGCTCCTGATGGGAACTTCCCGACTGTAAAGCTCCCTAACCCTGAGAGCGCAGAGGCAATGACCAAGGTGATCGAGCTTGCGAAGCTTGAAGGCGCTGATATCGTGCTTGGTACGGATCCTGATTCCGATAGGCTCGGAATCGCAATCCCCAAGGACGAGAAGAAGACAGATTACCTGCTTCTCACAGGAAACCAGATCGCGACCCTGCTTGTGGATTACCTGCTGATGACAGCCTCTGAGCAGTCAAAGAGCCTGAAGAGGCCTCTTGTGGTGAAGAGCCTTGTCACGACGGACCTTGTCAAGAAGATCACGGAGAACCACGGCGGACACGCAAAGGATGTCCTTACCGGCTTCAAGTACATCGCTGAGCAGATCGAGTCTATCTCGAACGGCTCGAACAAGGATGATTACTTCCTGTTCGGATGCGAGGAAAGCTATGGCTTTTTGACTGTTCCTGATGTCCGCGACAAGGATGCTGTATCATCCGCTCTCGCAGCAGTGGAGATGATGTGCTACTACGCATCCAAGGGAATCACTCTCCAGCAGAGGCTCGATGCCATCTATGCGAAATACGGATACAGCACAGAGGTCGTATACTCAGCAGACTACGAAGGCGCTGAGGGCAAGGAGAAGATGAAGTCGATCATGGCAGGACTGAGGAGCCTGAAGGCTGGCGATAAGCTTGCAGGCCGCACGCTCTCGAGCGTAGAGGACCTCCTTGGGGACAACACAGGCTTCCCGAAGTCGGACGTGCTTATCTTCAGGTTCACCAGCGGCGAGAAGCTTGTCGTAAGGCCATCCGGCACAGAGCCCAAGATCAAGTACTACATCTTCCTTGAGGAAGGCGAGGGCGGCAGGAAGGCGCTTGAAAGCAGCATCTCCTCCATCGTCCAGGAATTCAAGGACGCGCTTTGATTGATATCTTCTACATAAGGAGAAGGGGAGGGGATCTTGCTTTCGCGGATCTTTCCTCCCTTGATCTTGATTCCGATAAGCTCCCCGATGGTTTTATCTACCGCCTCTCGTCCCTGATTGACAGGGATGAGGAGGCAAGGGCGGCGAGAACCATTGGCGATATGGTCTCATCCGTTGTCACAGACTGGATACAGGAGAAAAGATACATCCTCCGCCTCCTTGTCTCTGCTGTCATCTTCGTCCTTGTCTATCTGATCTGCTCCCTTGCGATCAGGGATCCCATTCCGATGGTCGATGAGCTTCTGATCGCCTTCGGCTGCGCAGCTGCTTCATACATCCTCATTGCCAGGAACGATGGAAAGGCATCGGTTGCGATAAAGAAGAGGCAGCGACTGCTCGATGGAGTGAGGAAGGCCGGATTCGACTACAGCGATTCCATACTGGAAATCGAGAAGACCCTGGAGGCCCTTGATGACGAGGACCAGTTTGCGCTTCTCAGGAGAATCGCATCCTCATCGCTCGGGAAAGCCGACGTAAGCCAGGCCTTCAGGAACGGCTTTGCTGCCTGGATGCGCATGTACCGCCATGATGAATGGTCTGCTGCAAGGAGAATAGAGGCCGGTAAGCTCAGGGGAGAGCGTCTTGAGAGAAAGCTCCTCCATGATGCAGATGCCCGGGGACTCGATATACCCCTTATTGCGTTTTCCCTCATGATCTGACATTTCAGATAGCCTGGAGTGAATAGTATGTATGGCTCTGCTATCATTCCTGATCCTGATCTCGTTCTTCCAGCCTTCATTCTTCTCGAGGCCTCTTCTTGTGGTTCCTCTTGTCCTCTTTCTCGCATTCCTTCCTTTTGTCTCGCTTGAAGCAAGGTCATCGCTTCTGCTTTTCTCCTTTTCCTTTCTCCTGATCTCTTCATCCATAGGATCCTCCGTGTCTTCATATGCCCTTCCCTCCATAAGCGCAATCGAGGGCGTTGCATCCTCGGATACGCAGAAGGGGAAGGGACACTATGGCTTTCGCCTTGATGCATATGAGTGCATGGATGAAAGAGGCGCACGGTCGGATATCAAGGGCGTCTACTACATCGCATCGGATCTCTCCGATGTCCTATATGGAGACAGAGTAAGGGTGCACGGCTCATTCTCCGAAGGCCTTTTCGCCGCATCATCGATTGAGATCCTCGAGAGAGGAAGCCCTCTCAGGATGAGATACATAGCCCACATCAGGCGCATCTTCCTGCCCCTTGGCGATGCTGGCACGCTTTCCCTGATGCTTCTTGCATCCCTTTCTTCTGATGGCTCGTTCCTACTGAAGAGGAAGGCTTCCGATGCAGGGCTTTCTCATGTGCTTGCCCTCTCCGGAATGCACCTGTCTGCATTGACGCTCCTGCTTGGCCCCGTCAGGAAGGCATTCCCAGGTCTTCCGGGAAGAGCTGTCATAGCTTCCTTCCTCATCCTCTTCGCTTTTTCCGCAGGATCGAGGCCATCTCTTTCCAGAGCGCTCCTTCTCTTCCTTCTCTCTCCTCATATGGCGATTGCGGATGCTACGCTGGCATCGTTCCTGATCCAGATAGCGTTGCACCCATATCTGGTGGCGGATGCAGGGATGGCGCTTAGCTACCTTGCATTCTCAGGCATCCTGATGTTCTCTGAGGGGCTCTTCAGCGCAATCGATTCCATTAGCCCGTTGCCAGAGGGCATATCGCGCGCTCTTTCGCTCTCCATCTCTGCGCAGCTTCTCACGGTTCCTGTCTCATCCTCTCTCTTCTCCTCCATTTCGCTTTCATCGATACTCACATCGTTTCCTGCAGGAGCGATTGCCGAGATCTATCTCATTCTCTCCATCATCTCTCTCTTCATTCCTCCCTTCTCGCATCTTCTTGCTTCTGCATACCCGCTTGTCGAGAAGGCCTTCTCCTTCTTCTCCGACATCGCGTATGGAACGGAGGAATGCTACTTTGCAATGCTAGGCCTTTCTGCTATAGCCATATCGTATCATCGGATTGTTAGCACCCGATGATTCTGCTATCCTGTCACTATGTGGAATCTTAATTACGACAGCATCACACAGATCGATGGCATCCTAAGGGAGAACGGGCTTGCCATGAGCAAGAAGTTCGGCCAGAACTTCCTTGTATCTGCAAGGATGAGGGAAGGCATTGCGGATCTGGTGGAGGCTGAGGATGGAATGGCTGTGTGGGAAATAGGGCCAGGCCTTGGAGCGATCACGATCGAGATGCTGAAGCGCAAGGCCAGGGTTACTGCATTCGAGATAGACCATGGCTTTGCAGAGATTCTCAGAAACAGAGCATTCTCCGATGAGGAGGGCTTCACGCTCGTCGAGGGCGATGCGCTGAAGACGCTTTTCACCAGGAAGATGGATGCAGGCAGGATCATAGGCAATCTGCCTTACAATGTCGGATCCCAGATCATCGCAAGATTGATTGAGGCATCGTATCTTCCCGATAGGATGGTCTTCACGCTCCAGCGCGAGGTGTGCGACAGGATCGTCGCAAAGCCCGGGGATGAGGACTATTCCTCATTCTCCGTGCTTACGAATATAGACTACAGCACAAGGATCGCGATGAACATCAGGCGCGGATGCTTCTGGCCTCAGCCCAATGTCGATAGCGCAGTTGTAGTGATGGAAAGGAAGAGAAGCGCCGTATCGGATGATGCAAGGCCGATGATGCTCCGCCTTGTCCGCTCTGCATTCGCACAGAGGAGGAAGACGCTTAGGAACAACCTCTCATCCTCTTCTTTCTCATCGCTTGCAGGCAAGGATGCAATAGAGGGCGTGTTCTCCAGGATGGGGCTTACCGGATCGGAGAGGGCAGAGACTCTATCAGTGGAAAGACTTGCCGAGATGGCCTCCTATTTGGCCGCTATCTGTGTTGCCAAAGAATAACCGTAGGGCTATCCTTTCAGTATGAGAATAGGAATCTATGGGCTTGGAAGATTCGGTTCCTTCTGGGCCGGGACATTTGCAAAGCACGGATACGATACAATCGCATACTCAAGGCACAGCCATGAGCTTCCAGAGGGTGTTGCCCTGGCCTCGGAGGATGAGGTTCTCAATGCTGACCTCCTTTTCTTCGCTGTCGCCATCTCATCGTTCGAGGAGGTGCTTAAGAGGGTAGGAAAGGGAATCGGGAAGAACACGATAGCGATGGATACATGCTCTGTGAAGACATATCCTGCGAAGTGGATGTCCTCGTATATCCCGGATGATGTATATAAGATCGCAACGCACCCTATGTTCGGCCCCGATTCCGGAAAGAACGGCGTTTCCGGACTGCCTGTCGTGATGTGCCCTGTCTCACCGAAGGATGAGCGCTACAGCCTCGTGAGTAATATCTTCCTGGGCATGGGACTCAATGTGCTCGAGATGAGCGAGAGGGAGCATGATCAGCAGGCCGCCTACTCGCAGGGTGTGACGCACTTCGTAGGAAGGGTGCTTGACAAGATGGGAATGAGGCCAACGCCGATTGCGACTCAGGGCTACAGAAGCCTTATGACGATAGTCGATCAGACATGCAATGACCCAGAGCAGCTGTTCTACGATCTCCAGCGCTACAATCCATACGCAAAGGAGATGAGGCTTTCGCTGCAGGTGGCTATCGAGAAGGTCCTCAACAGGCTCCAGGAAGAGGAGGACAGGACTTGAATGTCTATATCTACACCCTAGGGTGCAGGCTCAACCAGTGCGAGAGCGAGGCTCTTGCCGATGCCTTCTCCAAGGAAGGCCATACCGTCCTTCCTGGCTACAGGGGAGCAGACCTGGTGATCGTGAATTCATGCACTGTCACAAGCAAGGCAGAGCAGAAGGCCAGGAGGATGATACGCATCTTCGCAAAGGAGGCCGCTGTGATCGTCACAGGCTGCTATGCCGAGGTGAATCCAGATGAGATAAGGAAGCTCGGGGAGAGGATGCATATATTCGGCCTCAAGCAGAAGGCATCGCTTCTGGATCTTCCATCGTATCTATCATCTGCGCTTCTGTCGCTTTCCCTTGATGATGCCATATCGTCATTCAAGGCAAGCGAGAAGAGCCCCTTTGATTTCGATGCGCATTCTTTCTCGTATCACTCAAGGGCATACCTGAAGATCCAGGATGGATGCGATAACAGCTGCGGATACTGCAGGACCACAGTCGCAAGAGGGCCATCCGTATCGCTCGATTCCTCCATAGTCGTAGAGAGGGCGCTGAGGCTTGAGGCCGAGGGCTTTCACGAGATAATGCTCACGGGCGTAAATCTCACGATGTATGACCATGAAGGAGAGGGGCTTGGCGGGCTTGCCGAGAAGCTTCTCGCTGAGCTTGGGAGCGGTATCAGGCTGCGCCTGAGCTCAATGGAGCCCGACCATGTCGATGACAGGCTCCTCGATGCGATTGCAGACTATCGCTTCCAGCCCCACTTCCATATCCCTATACAGTCTGCCTCCCAGCGCGTTCTGGACAGGGTTGGCAGAAGGTACTCGATAGAGCATGTCTCGTATATCATAGAGAGGCTGAGGGAGATCAAGGATGACCCGTTCATCGCATGCGATGTCATAGCGGGCCTTCCTGCCGAGGGCGATGCTGAGTTTGAAGAGACGTATTCATTCCTTGCCAGCAGGGGTTTTGCTGCCATGCATGTCTTCCCGTATTCCCCGCGTCCATCCACAGCGCTCTATGGAGCCAAGGACAGGCCTGAGGAAAGAGTCAGGGATGAGAGGGCAGAGAGGCTCAGGAAGCTTTCTGCATCACAGAGCCATGAGTACATCGCAAGGCAGCTTGGAAAGAGGTGCGAGGTCCTTGTCGAGAGAGTGGATGGCGGCAATGCCGAAGGAACGACTGGAAACTACCTCAAGGCGCGCGTTGAAGGCAAGGACCTCAGGACGGGAGGGCTTTACAGAGGTGTCTTCACATCCGTATTCCCCCTTGTCGTGACAGTCGATCAGGATTGAGGAAGCACCTTCTTTATCCTGATCTCAGGCATCGGCGTGAATACCCTTGAGTTCTCGGGGATGTCCTCCTTGATCCAGGCATTCGATGCGATTGTCGAGTTCCTGCCTATCGTAATGTCTCCGAGGATCGTTGCATTTGCATATATAGTGACATTGTCCTCAATCGTAGGGTGCCTCTTTGCATCCCTCAGCAGAAGCCCGCATCCGTCCTTTGGAAAGGAGAGGGCTCCGAGCGTCACTCCCTGGTAGATCTTCACGTTGCTTCCTATGACGGTCGTCTCTCCGATTACGACTCCCGTTCCATGATCTATGAAGAAACTCTCGCCGATGCTTGCTCCGGGATGTATGTCTATTCCTGTCCTGCTGTGGATGACTTCGCTCATCATCCTTGGAATGAGGGGAACTCCCATCCTGTATAGGAAGTGCGCGACCCTGTGTACGGTAAGCGCCCTGATCGCAGGATAGCAGAGTATGACTTCGTGGGTGTTCCTTGCCGCAGGGTCCCCTTTGAATCCTGCCTCGGCATCCTTCTTGAGGTCGGCGCGGATCTCCGGCAGCTTCCTGCATAGCGCGTCAACGATCTCCTTTGCCTTCTCCTCGCATGAATCGGATGATACGGGGTTATCCTTGCTCTCGTATCTGAGAGCAAGCGAAATGGAATCGAAGAGCAGCCTCGTGGCATTCTCCATGTGGTATGCCACCGTCTTTCTCAGGCTGTTCTTGTCCTGTGTGCCTATATGGCCAGGGAAGAAGAGCTCGCTGAGCTCATCTTCCATTGTCATTATGTCGTTCATCCTCGGAAGCGCCGTAGCGCCTCTTCCGAATGAAGGCCTATGTGTTCTGGAGAATGAATCCAGATAATCGTCTATGAAGCTATCGCAATAGTAAACCATGGAGAAAAAATAGCACTATTTGCGATGTCTTGCTATTCCTGCTTCCTGCTTTTGAGCTTCTCTATGAGCTTTTCAAGCTGAGGATAGAGAGGTACTGCCGCAATGGATGCAACAACCATCTTCACCAGGTCTCCTGCGATGAACGGGTAGAGGCCTCCTGCGAGCGTCTGCTGGAGCGTAAGGTGCTTCGTGATTCCAAGCCAGATCAATCCTACTATGTATATGCATACGTTCATAGCGATAGTGACAAGGAAGTTATAGAGGAAACTGCCTCTCCTGATCCTCGCAAGGAGGGATCCAGCGATAACAGCCGGGACCATTCCCAGAAGGTAGCCTCCTGTCGGCCCGAAAAGCGCAGCAAGACCACCGCCGGATGTGAATACAGGAAGCCCGATTGCTCCGAGGAAGAAATAGAGGAGAATCGATGATGATGATACCGATACAGGAAGAAGAAGCCCCATCAGGAAGCAGATCAGGGTCTGGAGCGTGATAGGAATCATCGGAAGAGGGATCCTGATGAAGGATCCGACTGCGATAAGAGCAGTGAATAGCGGTGTTAGAATATACATTTGTAAACCTCAAACTGTGAGTGAGTTTACTTATATGTCGATATGATGTCAACACAGGTTGCTTCTGCTTCAGCAATCTGCAATCCATGGTACAGGATCCGAGGAATATGGGGTATGATTGCATTATGACTAGGATTCTTAAAAGAGCGGCTATGCTGCTTGCTGCTTTATTTGCTCTCGTTTCCCTTCTCCCTGCTTCGAGCGTCGATGCAAGGATGCTCAGCCATGATTCGGAAATATATGACCTGATTGATGCGCTGTATGCCATGGAGGGCCTTGCGAAGGCCAATACCAACAGGCCGTGGACAGAGAGCCAGGCAAGGCTGTACCTGGGAAGGATAGGCCGGGAATCCCTCCCTGAGGCGGGAAGGAGGCTCTACGATGAGGCTCAGAGGCTTCTTGACAGCGGGCTGAGATGGAACTTCGGCAACGAATTCGGGCTTTCCGTCGGAATGGACTTCACGAATGAGGCCTATGCGCACAGCAACAGCGGATTCGACACCGAGGAGGAGTGGGTGAGGAGCTGGCCTGATAGAAAGCCCCTGATAAGGCTCTATTTCGAAGCCTCCTCCTTCGATATGTTCTATACATCTGCCGATATCCTCTACAGGTTCGGCAGGGCCTCGACTGAGGACCATTACTGCATGCTCCGGGATATGGCGACATCCGATGGGTATGTCGGATCGTACTATGTCAGGGGTTCCAATGCAGGGCATGTGGTATCGTCAAAGTACTTCTCCGATCCCTTCAGGCTCAATTTCTACACGAATACGCTGAATTTCTCATTCATCTGGCCTAATCGCGCTATCTTCAGCCTTGGCGGGGAGAACTGGAATCTCTCATTCAGCAGGGACAGGATGAAGATAGGAGACAGCCATATAGGATCGCTTCTTGTCGATGACCACAGCGATTACGATGATTATCTGAAGCTATCGCTCTATAACAGGTATTTCGGATACGACTTCATCCTGCTGTTCCTCAATACGCTTACATCCAGCTCGGAGGATCCTGTGAACGAGGCAAGGATGTACATGATACACACCCTTGACTTCAGGATATTCGACAAAGTCAGCCTCAAGCTCAGCGAGAATGTGATGTACAAGTACAATACGCTCTCGCTTGACTTCCTCAATCCAGCGTTCTTCTTCCATAACCTGAATAACAGGAGCCTCTTCAATGCGCTTGCGTATATCGAGCTCAATGCGAATATCGTGAAGGGCCTCAGCGTATACGGGCAGTTCGCTCTCGATCAGGCTAGGGCTCCGAACGAAGGCACATCCCAGAGCTCATCCTATGGAGTGAGCGGGGGAATCGAGTACACGGCTCCTCTTGGGATAGGAGTGCTCGAAAGCTATGCTGAGTACCTTATGACATCACCTCTTCTGTACAGGAGGGACGGGATAGACTTCATAAAGACCTCAAGGTACTACCATATGGATTCGGATAACGGAACATCGGGGCACATCCCGTTCTTCGAGTACATAGGATACAGGTATGGCGGGGATACAAGCACCCTTAAGATAGGTACAAGGTACATCGCATCGCCATGGGGAAGCCTTGAGGCATATATCCAGCTTCTCGAGCATGGAGAGATGAGCATATTCTCATCGCACAACAAGGACGGACTCAATTCCGAATTTGCCAATATAGAGGGGAGCACACCATCTGGCGATATGATCACAAGGGCCATGATTCTCTCGCTGAAGGCAAATGGATCGCTTGAGAGGCTTTTCGCATGGCCTGGTGTCAGCGCAGAGATGGAAATAGACTGGATACATAGAGCAAGCTATGAGAAGGCATCCTCATCGTATTCAGGCTATCAGTCCGATATCCAGCTCTCAATAGGAATAACACTCGCGATTTAGAGAATGATGCTCTGGGGAATGTTCCGGACATGCTAAGAGATTGAATTTGACAACTTACTACGGGGGAGGGTATATTTTAGCCAGTAAAGGAGAGAGAAAAGTGAAGAAGACCCTGCTGGCTCTGCTGATCGTTGCTGCTGCAGCTATGCCTTTCGCATTCGCCCAGGTGGATGCCATCGTATCGATTAAGCCCTTCTATACAGGGAGCAATATTCCTGCATCCGGATTCCAGAAGGACAATTCATGGTCAAATGCATCAGGCGATGCATTCTGGAACGACCTTCATAACAGCTGGTGGATGAAGAGACAGGACTACTGGATGCTTGCTTATGAAAAGACAAGCTTCATGGACCTCGGGCTTGAGGTGAAGACGAGGAACTTCAATCTTGTGACCAGGCTTGACCTGATGCAGGATGTGCTTGTGAACCTGATGGATTACAGCTCGCTTAGCACGAACCTCCCGTTCGTAGGGAACCTCATAGATCTTACTCTTCCACGCGTAGGCTTTGCCGATTACACGACATCGGATGGCAGCTTCTTCGTATCTGCAGGAAGAAGGCTGATCAAGTGGGGACCTGGCACATACGATCTGGCTGTAGGCGATTCCCAGCCTTATCTGGACAATATATGGGCTGAATACGAGACAGCGATCGGAGGAAGCTGGGATTTCAGCTACAACTTCATCGCAGTATTCCCTAAGCTGTGGATGACATATGGTTCTCCAAGCCCTGTGGTATCCCAGAAGGCATTCTTCGGCCACAAGTGGTCTTTCAGCAGCGATTACCTGCGCATCTCCATCGGAGAGCTCAACAACGTATACGACAAGAATCCTACATTCTTCGATGCCTCTCCGTTCGTAATCTGGCATGATAACAACCAGGATGATTACTCGAATGTGTTCCTGCACCTCGCACTTGAAGGCAAAATCGGGCCGGTAAGGGCCTTTGGAACATTCGCAATGGATGATTTCGATCTTCCCCATGAGACAGGAAGCGATAAGCCAATGGCTATCGGATTCAGCGCAGGCATCGAGTACCATGTGCTGGATGGCAAGGCGATAGAGGACTTTGCATTCGACAGGCGCGATTATACGATCAAGGAGGATACATTCAGGATCGATAACGGACTGAATGTGGGATTCGAGTTCTATCATACATCCCCTCTGCTGTATAACAGGAAATCAACATCAGGCAAGTTCACTGTTCCATTCCAGTTCATCTCACTTGCAGGGGATAGATACAACTACTATGAGGATGCATACTTCCTCGGCTTCAAGTACGGCCCTGATGCAGAGCTTTTCAGGCTATACGGTGAGTACACGGATTATCCATTCGAGGCTTCCCTTGCAGCAGAGCTCCTGAGGCGCGGCCAGTACGGCATCGAAAGCAAGTATGGTGACAGATCAGCTATCGATAGCCATATGCCAAGCCTCATCGCCCTTGCAGGCGATGTGAACACAGCCCTCCTCATCGATGCTGGCTTTGCTTACTATTTCCAGCCCTCCTTCAAGGTGCAGGCTGGATTCGGATGGCAGCAGGACTTCACGAATAACAAGGGAGCATACAGCGTGAGCATCGGCGTATGCCTCGATCCTGTTGCAACAGACTGGAAGAACCTCTTCAGGTGATATTCCCTTTTCCGTTATGGATGCCAATGCAGTGAAATGCACTGGCATTTTTTTTCATTCATGAGGTATTGGGCTAGAAAGCACAGTGAGGTGATAGGATGTTCAATGTGTTTTCATCTTCTGATTTCCAGTCTCGCTTTTCGGATATCGCATCGACGATCAGGAACGGTTTCCCTGTCTTCCTGGAAACGGAGAAGAGGGAGGATGGCATGGTCGTGATCAGCCTTGATCAGTACCAGGCATTCATCGATTCATATTCTGCCAAGGCCGCAAGATGATGGACAGCCTTGCCCTTGTTCGTGCTATGATTCTCACATGCAGACGAAATATGAAGTGCTTTCCGCTCTCCTGGATAGCAAGGGCGGATATGTTTCGGGGGAGGCTCTGGCCTCAGGCATCGGATGCTCAAGGATGGCGATATGCAAGGCCGTGAAGTCCTTGCAGGAGGATGGCTTCTCCATCGAGAGCTCAAAGGGCAAGGGATATACGATACATGATTCCGATATCCTCTCCCAGGAATACCTGGATCTTCTGTTCAAGGGCATCTGCCCTGTTTTCTTCTATAGTGAGATAGGCTCTACGAACACGGAGGCAAAGGTTCTTCTGGGAAATGGCCATGTACCGCCTTTTGCAGTCATCGCAGAGAAGCAGACTGGAGGCAAGGGAAGGCTTGGCCGTACATTCGTATCCCCTGAGGGAGGGATATACTTCTCTCTCGTGCTTCCAGGCAAGTCCGTTCCGGATCCCGATCTCGTCACTACAGGCGCATCCCTCGCAGTCTCAGAGGCAATGGAGAGGCTCACTGGCATAGAGACCAGGATCAAATGGGTGAATGACCTGTATATCGGCGATAGGAAGTGCACCGGGATCCTCACAGAGGGCATAGTCAACATGGAGGAGGGAGGCCTTTCTGATGTCATAATAGGCATCGGGGTGAACCTCAGGACCAGGGCTGAGGATTACCCTGAAGAGCTGAGAAGCATAGTTACTTCTTTCTTCCCCGATGGCAATTCAGCTGTCACCAGGGCTGAGGCCCTTAGGGAGTGCATCTCTTCCGTGCTTGCCATACAGGGCAGGCCGTTCCTTGATGAGTACAGGAGAAGATGCTTCCTCATAGGAAGGGACCTTTACAGGGTGAAGGGCGATGACAGGAGAGCATGCACTGCTCTGGATATCGATGGCAGGGGACACCTTGTCGTGAGATACGAGAACGGGAGCGTGGAGGCCCTCTCATCGGGAGAGGTCACTTTACGCGTCTGACTTCTATAATGTATAGTAGGGTGTTGAGGTTTCATTATGCTGAATAAACTTAAGATAGAATGGAAAGAAGCGCTTGAGAAGGAGCTGAGGGATTACCTTGGGAGCGAGGAAATCGCTCCTCTTGCAATAGGACAGCCGCCTAAGCCTGAGCTTGGCGATGTCGCATTCCCTATGTTCCCTTACTCAAAGGCAGCGCATAAGGCACCAGCGATGATCGCCAGCGATATAGCATCAAGGCTTGGGGATAGGCATCCAGCAGGGGATATCATCCTTGCAGGCCCTTACCTCAATGTCCGCTTCGATCTCCCTGCGCTTTCAGGCATGATCCTCGAGAAGGTAGAGAAAGACGGAGACGATTATGGAAAGGGCGATTTCCTCAAGGGCAGGAAGATCATGGTTGAGTTCTCATGCCCCAACACCAATAAGCCTCTCCATCTGGGCCATATGAGGAACGACTCGCTCGGACAGTCGGTATCGGAGCTTCTCAAGGCAGCCGGTGCTGAGGTAAGGAAGGTCAACCTGATCAACAACAGGGGAGTCCATATCTGCAAGAGCATGCTTGCCTATAAGCTGTTCGGAAACGGAGAGACCCCTGAGTCCACGCATGAGAAGGGCGACCACTTCGTCGGAAGATACTATGTGCGCTTTGCGCAGTGGGAGAAGGAAGCAGAGAAGGCCAAGAGCAGCAATCCTGATATCGTAAGCGATCCTTCGTTCATCGATCCCGATACAGAGGCGCAGAAGATGCTCAAGCTCTGGGAGGATGGCGACAAGGATGTCAGGGAACTCTGGGCATTGATGAACAAGTGGACGCTCGATGGCCTTGCTGAAAGCTACAGGAACATGGGCATCTCATTCGATAAGTACTACTACGAGAGCGATACCTACAAGCTTGGCAGGAGCCAGGTGATGAAGGGGCTTGAGATGGGTGTGTTCCAGAAGGAGGAGGACGGATCCGTGCAGATCGACCTAGCTCCTATCAACCTGGATAAGAAGGTCCTTCTCAGGCGCGATGGAACAACGCTGTACATGACGCAGGATATTGGAACAGCCGTTGCGCGCCATGAGGACTGGCCGTTCGATAGCCTTATCTACGTCGTTGCATCTGAGCAGAAGTACCATTTCCGCGTACTCTTCTATATCCTGAAGATGCTCGGATACGAGTGGGCGGATGAGCTATACCATCTTTCGTATGGCATGGTGAACCTCCCTGAGGGAAAGATGAAGAGCAGGGAGGGCACTGTAGTGGATGCAGATGACCTTCTTGAGGAGCTTTCCGCTCTTGCAAGGAACGAGATCGTTGAGAAGAACAGGGAAAACGATGTCGATGATATCGACAGGACTGCAAGGGATATCGCGCTTGGTGCGCTCAATTACTACCTTCTGCAGGTCCAGCCTACGAAGGACATGGTCTTCAATCCCAAGGAGTCGATCGCATTCAATGGCAATACAGGCCCTTATCTTCAGTATACGGGAGCAAGGATCTCATCTGTTCTCAGGAAGTTCTCGGAGAGCGAATCCCAGTACAGCGATGTCGGATTCAACGGAAGAGTGCTGGTGCTTGATGACGAGAAGGAGCTTCTCAAGGATGTTGCTGACTTCCCTCTCTATGTAAGGAAGGCGGCAGAGAACTACGATCCTAGCGTTATCGCTGCATATCTCTATGATATCGCGAAGACCTTCAGCCACTACTACCATGACAATCAGATACTGAAGGCAGAGACCAGGGAGCTTATCGTTGCAAGGATCAGGCTTTCCGAGATGGTCCTCCAGGTCATGAAGAACGGCTTCAGGCTGATAGGAATCCCGTTCCTAGAGGCTATGTGATTCCAGAAGCGCCGAGAAATCCTCGGCGCTTTTCTCTAAATCGGCATCCGTTCCCTCCAGGAGCCCCGTCAGCTCCGAAAGAAGCAGCGATGAGAATAGAAGCGATATGAAGGCACCATGCTTCTGAAGAATCACATCGCTCTGGCTCCTGAGCATGAGGATCAGGGCGTTGTACTCCTCGCTTGCCCTCTGGTCAGTGAACCTGTTTGCGAATACCATCCTCAGGAACGGCACATCCTCATCCGATGAGAAGAGCTTCTTCCAGTGCCTGGCTGCATCCTTCAGGACCTCATGCTCTCCTTTATCGAGCCTGATCCTGAAGCCATTGGACATTAGGCTCCTGTGCCCCCTCTGGTATACAGTCTCCAGGATCTCCTCCTTTGTCCTGAAATAGTGGTAGAGCGATGACTTTGCAAGATCCGTCCTCTCTGCCAGATAGCTCATCGTAAGCTTATCGATGCCTTCGAATGCCGCGATATCAACCGCCTCCCTGATGATCCTTTCCTTCATGTCATTCTTCATGGATACAGTCTAATCTACCGAACGTTCGGTTTACAATCCGTTTTTCCTGCTTTTTGGCGCTTTTTTTCCTCAAATGGTGTTGAAGGTATTTCCCGATTGTAATAAAACACAGAGGAAACTAAATACCAAAGGACGAAACATGTACGCATTAGTAGAAATCCTCGGCAAGCAGTACAAGGCTGAAGAAGGCGCAAAGCTGGTTGTCGACAAGCTCTCAATGGAAGCAGGCGCTTCGCTTGAGATCACAAAGGTTCTGGCAGTCGTCGATGGTGAGAACGCTAGATTCGGCGCTCCTTATGTTGAGGGTGCTAAGGTCGTGGCAACTGTCGGTGAAGAGCTCAAAGGTGATAAGGTCAAGGTTTACAAGTTCCACAGAAGAAAGGGCTACAGAAGGACCCAGGGACATCGTGAGCAGTATACCTCAATCACAATCAACAAGATCGAAGGCTAAGGAGGCAGCAAGATGGCACATAAGAAAGGTGGCGGATCATCCCGCAACGGACGTGACTCCAATGCTCAGCGCCTTGGTGTGAAGAGATTCGGCGGTCAGCTTGTAAAGGCTGGTGAGATCATCGTTCGCCAGCATGGAACAAAGATCCATCCGGGTGCAAACTGCGGATGCGGACGCGACTATACGCTTTTCGCTAAGGTTGCAGGAACTGTTTCCTTCACAGAGAGAAAGAACAGGAAGTACTGCAACATCGTTGAGATCACAGAGTAAGAGATGCTAGGTTTTTCCGACGAGACTTACATTGATGTATCATCTGGGAACGGAGGCGCAGGATGCGTCTCCTTCCACAGGGAGAAGTTCATACCGAAAGGCGGACCGGACGGCGGCGATGGCGGCCGTGGCGGTGATGTTGTATTCGTCGTGAAGGACAATCTCCGTACGCTCGGGCACCTGAAGATGATCAGGACATTCCGGGCGGAGAACGGCAGGAATGGGCAGGGAGACAGATGCTTCGGCCGAGATGGCAGGGACGTCGAGATCCCTGTTCCTCCTGGAACCGTGATAAAGAATGCCGAGACAGGGGAGGTTATAAAGGACCTCACCGGTCTTGACAGATATGTCTTCCTCAAGGGAGGAAAGGGCGGACTGGGGAACTGGCATTTCAGATCCTCGGTGAGGCAGACGCCGCGCTTTGCCCAGCCTGGAGAGGAGGGCGTGTCGATGAGAATCGGCGTGGAGCTCCTGGTTATTGCGGATATAGGGTTCGTAGGATTCCCTAATGCAGGAAAGTCATCGCTTCTGAATCTGCTTACCAATGCACGCTCCAAGGTAGCCGGTTATCCATTCACAACCAAGATCCCCCAGCTTGGAGTCATGAGGCTTCATGACAGGGATGTGATCCTTGCGGATATCCCTGGAATCATCGAGGGCGCAAGCGAAGGCTCCGGGATGGGCTTCAGGTTCCTCAGGCATATCTCAAGGACAAAGGGACTTGCATACCTTGTGGATCTATCAGATCCCGATTTCCTCACAGCCTTCGATAAGCTCCATCTTGAGCTGTCCAAGTACAGCGAGGAGCTTGCCCAGAAGCCATACATCATCATCGGTACCAAGATAGATGAGGATGGCGCTGAGGAGAACATGAAGGCCCTTAGGGAGAAGTACAGCGATCAGGAAGTCCTTCCGCTTTCCATATACATGGATGAGCTTCTGCATCCTGTCGAGGAGGCATTCTTCAGGATGGCTGATTCGATGGAAGGAAAGGTCGATAACGGCGGTGGATTCACTTCAAGGATGGACCTTGACGCAGAATACAGAGATGAGGAATAGGTACGCTCTTCTAGGTGGATCCTTCAATCCAGTGCATCGCGGGCACATTCACCTCTTCCATCAGGCTGCATCATTCATGGATATTGACACGCTGATCGTCATTCCTGCCCTTGTTTCGAATTTCAAGCAGGGCTCGAATCCAGTAGGCTTCGATGCAAGGCGGAAGATGCTTGAGCTTGCGCTCCTTGATTACAGGGATGAGTATCCCGATGACAATCTGGAAGTAGAGATCTCGTCATTCGAGGGAATGAAGGGAAGCGTCAGCTACACCTCCGATACAATCAAGGCATTCTTCCCGCTTACCGCAAGGGGAGGCAAGGTCGATTTCATAATAGGGGACGATATTCTTGCCAATCTAGATAAATGGCATGAATTCAGCTATATCAAGGACCATGTGAGATTCCATTGCTTCACGCGCGGATGCGAGGAGAGGGTGACTCATGGAGCTGAGGTCGTCTTCTACGACAGCAGCGTGCTTGAGGCATCATCATCGGATGTAAGGCTTGGGCATGGAGAGCACCTCAGTCCAAGAGTCAGAAGGTTCATAGATGAGAATAGGCTATACAGAGCTTGAGAGCAAGGTCAGGGCACGGCTGAAGGAATCGAGGTTCATCCATTCCAGAGGCGTTGCCGAGACTGCAGCTATGCTCGCTTCGCGCTTCGGGATGAGCGCTGAGGATGCGCGCTATGCAGGAATCTACCATGATGCATATAGGTACTGCTGCACAGCCGAGACGCCGTCGATCTGCCGGGATGCAGGCATCTGCGTCTTTCCGGAGGAGGAGAGAGACCCCATGCTCCTCCATGGCGCTCTTGCCGCGATCCATTTCCCTCTTGATGCAGAGGGGGAAGTCGATCCGGCTCTGATTCTTGCTGTGAGGCATCACACGCTTGGCAGCATAGGGATGGGAAGGCTTGGGGCGCTGATATACATCGCCGATTACATAGAGCCCGGGCGAAAGCACCTTGGAGCTGAGGAAAGGGAGAGGATACTCTCCAGGCCCGATCCGGAGGGAATGGTCATTGAGATCATGGATATGCAGAGAGGCTATTTCGAGTCGAAGGGCATAGAGGAAGCAGGCGTATCGAAGGAGCTCTATTCATTCCTGATGGATGGAGGCAGGCTATGATGGTACTTGATGAAGGACTGTCTATCCTATAACATTGTAAGAACTGAAAGGAAAGCAGAATGAGAGAAGAGATAAAGGCAAAGGCAGAAGAGCTCAGGAAGTATCTTGAGGACCATAACTGCAGCGATGCAATCGTGATAGACCTGGGAGACTGCTCCTGGACGGATTGCTTCGTGATCGGAACAGTGAATTCCGTGGGACATCTGAAGGGCGTAGTCCATCAGATCTGGGATGAGCTCAAGGAGCTTGGGCTTGAGGTCAACAACAGGCATAAGAGCCCAGGCGATGATGGATGGGAGCTTATAGACTGCGGAGATATAATCATCCATCTGATGAGCCAGGAGCTCAGGGATTTCTACAATCTCGAGAAGCTCTGGAAGGCTACAGAGGAAGCATGAGATGACCCAGGCGATGCCTGGGTTTTTTATATGACCTTCCTGTTCTTCCACTTTCCCCTGGCGAATCTCGTGTTGAACAGGATGATCCTGCAGTACCAGTCTATGAACATGCCATAGTAGACTCCGAGGAGCCCGAGCCTGAGGTATACTCCGAGAACGAAGGAAAGAACGATCCTGAAGATCCACATAGAGCCCATCGATACAGCCAGTGTGAAGCGCACGTCTCCTGCGGCCCTCAGGTAGTTGGGGGTCACGAAGGCAAGAGGCCAGAAGAGAATGCAGTTCATAAGCAGGAGGTATGTTCCCTTCACAGATAGTTCCATGGCTTCCTCCGATAGGCTGTATAACCCGCATAGGTCCTTCGTAAGAAGCATCAGCATGATCCCAAGTGCCCCAAGCATCATGTATGTAAGCTTAAGGAAGTACTTGCCGTAGTAATCTGCCTGATCGTATCTTCCTGCGCCGCAGCATTGGCCTATTACAGTCACCGATGCCATTCCTATCGCATTGCCAGGTATATTGGCAATCGTACCGATGGATCCTATGACTGCATTGGCGGCAATGGATGCTGTTCCGAATGATGCGATGGTCGATGTCACAAGAAGACGCCCGAGCTGGAATACGCAGTTCTCTATGCCTGAAGGCAGTGCAATCGAGAGTATCCTCCTCATCATCGGGAAATCGGGCTCGAACCTCAATGGCTTTGATATATGCACGATCTGGCGCTTATCGGTGACAGCGATCAGCATGATCACAGCTGCCACAGCCCTTGAGATCAGGGATGATATTCCTGCGCCTGCAGGGCCAAGGCCGAAAACGAAGATGAAGAGCATGTTGCCAAGGAGGTTAAGCACGTTCATCACAAAGGATACAGCCATCGTGATTGTGCTCTTCCCCATCGACCTGCATATGGCATTTGCGCTGTTAGTGACCGCTAGGAAGGGGTAGGAGATGAGTATGGGGATGAAGTATGAGATAGCCGCATCCATCACGTTCTCCTCAAGGCTTCCGTAGATGAATGAGACGAAGCTCTTCCTGATAGCAAGAAGGATGATGGATAGAAGCAAGGAGAAGGCAATGGAGATGTATATGAGCTGCTTTGCGGCAAGGCATGCCTTTTCCCTGTCCTTGCTTCCGAGGTACTGCGATGCGATTACAGCTCCTCCTGTTGCGAACGCCGTGAACAGGAATACGATGAGGTTCGAGATCTGGTCTATCAGCGATACTCCTGAGACGGCATGCTCCCCTATGCTTGAGACCATGACAGCATCCAGAAGCCCTATCGTGACATTAAGCGCTGTCTCTATCAGCAGCGGAATCACCAGCGATCTGATGAAGCGCGGCGTGAACATGAGCGAGCCTTTGTCCATTCTATTCTTCGCCATATAGACAATCCTGAACCTTATGCGGGGATTTTTCAATTATTCAGATGACTTTCTTGTCCTTCCATTTTCCGCTTCTGTAACGCGAGATGTACATTATTCCCCTGAAAGCCCAGTCAGCATACATTGCGTACCATACTCCGTCCACCCCGAATCCGAAGCATCTGATCAGTATGTGCGAAAGCCCTACGCGGAATACCCACATCGATGAGATCGAGATGGTCATTATGAAAAGGATATCGCCAGTGGCCTTGAGCACGTTCGGCATTGAGAAGGCCATCGGCCAGAGCGTTGCGCATGCAATAAGGCAGGAGCGGCATATAGGGATCGCGATCGCCATCGAAGTCTCATCTATTCCGTATATCCTTATGATCGAAGGCATGAATATGTATGTAGGAAGCACGATGAGGATGGTGCATAGGTATGAAAGCGAGAGCATCAGCTTAGTGTAATACCTGATGTCAGATATATTGTCCCTGCCTCTGCACTGGCCGATTATCGTGATCATGGCGAGGTTGATGCCGTTACCTGCGATATTGGAGTATGCGTTGAAATTGAAGACGATTGCATTGACAGCTATAGCCGAGGTGCCAAGCCCCGCGATAAGCGACTGCACGAGGATCTTCCCTACATTGAAGAGAGTTCCCTCTATGCCTGTGGGTACGCCTATCCTCATTATCTTCCACATGATCTTAGGAGATACAGGCCCCTTTGTTATTCCTGTGAGCCTCAGCTCCTCGCTTTTTCTCCTCATGAGCAGGAACATCAGGAGAAAGCCTGTGATCCTGGATAGAAGCGATGCGATTCCTGCTCCTCTTGTTCCCATCCCGAATCCGAAGATGAGTATTGCATTGCCTATGATGTTCATTGCATTCATCAGGACCGATACGGACAGGGTCCTTCCGCTTTTCTCCTCAGAGCGGGAGACAGCAGTGAGCGCTGAGTACATCGCAAGGAATGGGTATGAGACAAGGACGGGGATGAAGTAGTCGCTGCAGGCGGACCTGACGTCATCGTCGATCGATCCGAAGAAGAGGCTTATTGCCTTATCGTGGAGAGGAAGCATCACAGCGACAATGAGGATTGCGATTCCTCCCGACAGATAGATGAGGTTCTTCGCGCTGGTCTTTGCCTTGTCCATGCTGCCGCTTCCGATGTACTGGGAGACAACCACTGCGCCGCCGGTCGCGAAAGATGTGAAGAGCTGCACGATCAGAATCGATATGCTGTCAGCAAGAGAAACTGCGGAGATTGCCGATTCCCCGCAGTTGGATACCATTATCGTGTCTGCCATGCCGATCATGATATTCAGAAGCGATTCGAATATCAGAGGGATTATCAAGGCAGCAAGCGCTTTCTTCGTGAACTGATGACCCTGTGCTTCCATCAGGATGAAACAATATTTCGTTTATGGTCTGAGGTCAAGTGGTCAGAAGTCCCTCGTCTGATGTGTAATCCTTCTTCCTGATTTCCCTGAAGAGCTTCACTAGCTTTTCCACCGTGAGGCTCTTCTTCTCTTCGCCTCCGATATCGAGGATGATGTGTCCCTCATCCATCATGATGAGCCTGTTGCCATAGTCTATTGCGCTCTGCATGTTATGGGTGACCATCAGGGCAGTGAGATTGTCCCTCTCGATATAGCTCTTCGTGAGCTTCATGACATTCTCGGCATTTGCAGGATCGAGGGCTGCCGTATGCTCGTCAAGGAGCATCAGAGATGGCTTTGAGAGCGTTGTCATCAGAAGCGTGAGTGCCTGCCTCTGTCCGCCTGACAGAAGCCCTACGTTGTCTTCCATCCTGTCCTCAAGCCCTATTGTGGCAAGCAGCTTCCTGAACTGCTGCTTTCTCTCTGAGGTCAGGCTGAACCTGAGGCCCCTCATTCCCTTCGAGGATGCGAGTATCATATTGTCCTGGACAGACATGTTCGCGCTTGTGCCCTTAGTAGGGTCCTGGAAGATCCTTCCGATCCTGAATGCCCTCCTGTACTCAGGCTGCCTTGTGATATCCTCCCCATCCAGTGTTATCCTGCCATTGGTGACAGGGAAGGTTCCTGCGATCATGTTGAAGAGCGTTGACTTTCCGGATCCGTTCGAGCCTATGATTGAAATGACATCCCCTGGATAAACATGGAGGTTGATGTCCTCAAGCGCTGTCTTCTCATTGACTGTCCCCGGGAAGAAGACCTTCGTGACGTGCGAGATGTCTAGCATTTTCCTTTCTCCTTGAGATTCCTCTCTGTCCTTTCGATGGCCTTGCGCCTTGCTTCCCTTGAGGATGCATTTGTCCTTGCCTTCGCAACCGTGAGCGATATGATAACAAGGATTCCAGTCAGGAGCTTGAAGTCATTTGGGTTTATGCTGATCAGATAGCCGTACTTCCTTCCGAGGAACATGAGCGCCTTGTAGATGATGGAGCCGATGATAGCCCTGAGCGTGATAAGGCTGATCCTGTTGGTGGAGAAAACGAACTCGCCGAGCATTATCGCAGCAAGTCCCTGGACAACCATCCCTGTTCCGAGATTGGCATCTGCAAAGCCCTGGTACTGGGCAAGAAGGCCTCCTGAGAGGGCGATAAGCCCATTGGAGAGACCGATTCCTATTGTCTTCAGCGTAGATGGATTCATTCCCTGGGAGATTATCACCTGCTCATTTCCGCCAAGAGCGCCGAGCGATAGGCCTATATCAGAGAGGCAGAAGAAATCCAGGACGAGCTTCACGATGATGACGAAGATAAGGGTTCCGAGGAGCGCTGCCCACTTAGATGGAAGGAACGAGAATGCCTTTGGGAAGAGGCGATACAGCGTAGGGACATTGATGAGAGGCTGATTGGCCCTTCCTCCGAGGATCCTTATGTTGATGGAGTAGAGCATCGTCATAGTGAGGATTCCTGCAAGAAGGCCAGGGATGCGGAGCCTGTTATGTATCGTAGCTGTGACGATCCCGCATAGCACTCCGGTAATGAATGCCGCAATCAGTGCGATGGCGATGCCTGTGCCTCCGATTATGCACATAGTCGCGACAGCAGCGCCTGCTGCAACCGATCCATCGCATGTCAGGTCTGCGAAATCGAGTATCCTGTAGCTTATGAGGATGCCTAATACCATTATCGAGAATATCAGGCCTTCGACGAATATTCCTTCAATCATCTTTTATCTCCGGCTTGTATTGTCATAGCAAAGGCAGAAAGGAATCAAGCCTCCTTTCTGCCCGCTATTGCCTTTTGCTGTTATTTTGCTATTTCCTGTCCGTCCTTGATGACGAATGCCGCACTGTCGATCATGTCCTGAGGAATCTCGACTCCGATTTTCCCAGCAACATCCAGGTTGACATAGATCTCGAGGTTGTCGAGGTAGACCTTTCCAATCGATGCAGGGGATTCTCCGTTTATGATTCTCTCAACGAGCTTTCCTGTGAGGACTCCGGATGCATAGTAGTCGAATCCGCCGGCCAGGAGCACCTCTGTTCCGAATGAGGATGTCGTGTCAGCGCTGAAGAGAGGGATCTTCTTTGCGATGCATACATCCGATACTGCTGTGATAGCCGATACGACAGTATTGTCTGTTGCGATGTACATTGCGTCGATTCTATCGATGATCGACTGTGCCGCAACGCGTACCTCTGAGGAGTTTGCGATCGAAACGGTAACGAGCTCGACGCCAGCTGCATCGCATGCTTCCTTCATAGCTGTCATGAGGCTTATGCCGTTTGCCTCTCCCGATGTATAGATCATTCCGATCCTCTTTGCGCCTGTCAGACGCTCGATTATGCTCAGATGCTCCTGCACCGGTACCATGTCAGTCACACCGCATACGTTCTCCAGTCCTTCGAGACCTGCTGCAGCAGGATCCGTGACAGATGAGTAGATCATCGTCTTTCCTGCGAATACGTTTGCAAGCGCCTGAGCCGTAGGAGTTGCGATTCCGATAGGATACTCGATTCCCTCTGTCTTGAAGAGCTGGGCAATCGATGCGCATGTCGAGATGTCGCCGTTTGCGTTCTGGATATCCACTGTATAGCTGATTCCTGTAGTGTCGAGGTAATCAGTGATGCCCTGCGCAATCGAATCGAGAGCAGGGTGGGAAAGAAGCTTTGAGATTCCGATCTTCACAGGCTTGTCTCCCGAAGCCTCGGATGTCCCGTTCGCGAATACCATCATCGCTGATACCATCAATGCCATTGCAGCCATCATTATCTTCTTCATGCTGTTTCTCTCCTTAGTAACGATAGTGTTACTATAAACAGAATCTATGTTACTTGCAATAGTAATTTTGAAATTTATTCATCTTTTTTTCATCAGCTTTCCAAGATTGCTTAGGAATGGATGCTGGAAAATGTAGAGGGGATCAGAAATCTATATCGAATTCCTCATCATCCAGATCCTCGTACTGCCTGAATTCGGAATCGTCTATGCCCCTGTCTATATCAGGGATGATTGAGAAAAGCTCATCGATTTCCTCGAATGCCTCATCGCCGTCATCGTAATAGTAGCTCATGGCTGGATTCTACAGCAAAATAAGATCCTTGGTCACTATTGCTTTATCAGAAGAGGACAAAAATGCTATTCTCTAGGCATGAGAAGATATGTGGCTATCTCTATGGGGGAATGCGCAGGCACCGGTCCTGAGGTAATCGTAAAGGCCCTGGCTGCAGGAGCCTTTCCGGATGTAGTCGTATTCGGTGCGCGCTGCGTCTTCGAGCGCCTATCGTCGGATCTCGCGCTCTCTCTCCCTTTCAGCGCCTATGTCTCATCCCTTCCTGAGCTCGGAGAAGCCATTGGAATGGGAAAGAGCTGCATCTTCTATGATATCAGGGAGCTTGAAGGGCTTTCCTTCGAGTACGGGCATGTAAGCGCCCAGACGGGAAGGGCCTCCTTCCTGAGCCTCAGGAAGGCTGTCGAGGCTATCACGAACGGATATGCGTATTCCCTTGTCACAGGTGCATTGTCATCAGAGGCGCTCTCTCTTGCAGGATACAGTGAAAGAAGCAATTCCGATCTTTTACGCACGTTCGCAGATACAGACAGGCTTATAAGCATGCTTTACTCGGGTCCGATGGATATCTTCCTCCTCTGCGATAGATGCTCTGTTTCATCTGCAGCGGCTGCTGTGACGCGGGAGAGCATCATAAACGCGCTGATACTGATTGATTCCCTGCATGTGTCAAGCTTCTTCGATAGATCGAAGCCTATTGCCGTCGCTGCTCTCAATCCTCCGGATGAGGACGGAGGATGGACAGGGAATGAGGAGGAGGATGCGATAATCCCTGCTATCGAGACAGCAAGGAAGATAGGCATCAGCGTCTCAGGCCCGTATTCGGCAGAGAACCTGTACACCCTTGCAAAGCATGGATCGTTCTCATCCATACTCGCTTATCTTAGAAATGAGGCATATGCAGCTGCCTCTTCATATGGTATAGATAATACTGTCGTGATATCCTGGGGCCTTCCGTTTGCGTGCGTCATGCTCTCGCAGGAGACTGAGCTGGATATAGCCGGCATGAAACAAGCAAGCGGCCTGAATATGTCAAAGGCGCTTGAAACAGCAATAATGCTTTCTGGTCCTGACCAGATGGCGTGAGAGGTGAAAATGAAAACAAAGAGAAGCTGGATCGTTCTGATCATCGCAATGGCAGCGATGCTCTTCAGCTGTGCGACATCGATTCCTGTTACGTATATCGAGCCATCGATTGTCGATATGTCGCAGTACAGGAATCTCGCAATCGCTTCGACAGTCCCTTTCCGTGGGTATCTGAAGGGATCCACATGGATCAGGACGATAGATAAGCAGTCATCATGGGTATATGCTCCGTCTTCTATCCAGAGCTCCCTTTCCAGAAGCGTTGCAAATTACGCTACTGAAAAGCTTGTGTCTACGATCACGTCAACCGGCTATTATACGAAGGTCATGCTCCCTGAGAACACTGATACGATCATGGGCCTTTCAGGATTAGGGAGGAATGTCTCCTCTGAATTCCAGAAGTCGGGAATAGATGCTGTCATGATCCCGAAGATCGAGTCCATGTCCGTCGATGAGTACATCTACTCAAGGCCTTATGACTACACATATACAAAGGATGGGAAGACATACAAGGAAGTCAGGTACAGGTACTATGTAAGCCAGTCTGCCTTCATAACATACTCGATCACTGTCATCGATACGAAGACTGACAGGATAGTCACGAAGAAGAGCTTCTCCGACAGCTATACGACCGATGAGCTGATCAATGCCGACTGGCCGATCATCACATCGACTGATATCCTCTTCAGGAACATGATCTACAGCTTCCAGCCTACGATCAGGACGCTCTTCGCTCCTTCAGCGAGGACTCTCTCCATCTACCTAATGGACAATAAGCCGAAGCTTGATTATGTGAAGAGCGGATATGATGCAGCCAAGAAAGGCGATACCAAGTATGCCTTCGAGCTCTTCATGTCGGCATGGGATAACGACAGGCATCTTCCATCGGGATACAATTCTGCGCTTCTTCTTGCTTCCTATGGAAGGCTCGATGAGGCTCTTCAGCTTCTGTCGGAGATCAGTACGATGTACTCCAATCCAAAAGTGAAGGAGCTCTATGCAAGGCTCATGGAAGTGAAGTCGAAGAACGAGCAGGCACGCAAGCAGCTCGATACCAGATCCGAGAGCCAGGATTCTGCCCTTGAGGATATGCAGTCCTTCTACTCTGTATATGACATGGTTAGGAACAACTGATGGGCAAGTTCGTTTTCTGCGATATAAAGGATGCTGCAATGCATACTGCGGGGAAGAAGGCCGCAGAGCTTTCCTTCTCCGATGGATTTACCGGTGCATGCCAGATCTCCAAGGGCTTCCCTGACCGTCCTGATAAGGGCTTCGAGCAGCTAAAGAGATGGATCAGCTGCGCATCATTCGAATCCATAGTCCTGAAGGACCTGGAGCTTTCACGGCTTGGAAAGGCAAGGGATAGCTTTCTTGTGTGGATCAAGGACCACTCCTCATCCCCTGATTTCCCTTGCATCGTTTTCGCATCTGACAGCCAGGATCCGGAGCTGGAGGCTGCTCTGGGGAAGTGATACTGGCCAAATGGCAAGTATTTCTGAATGCTTTTTTATCATTGATATCCTGAAATAAATGAATAATGGCGGATTATTGCAGTATTATCTGTTGATAATCCGTCATTTTTTATTCTTTTAGTTGAAAATTGGGCTATCAATCAAATAAAATAGGGGAGAGGGAGCGGTTTCGCCTGTTTCTGTGCTGTTTCCTTCCCTGTTTTGGTATACTGTAAACGGTTCGGCATGCCGGGCTTATGACAAGGAGGTGGCTTATGCTGCTAAACATGACTATCGAGAACTTCAAGTCCGTGAAGTCTCCACAGACCATAAGCTTCGAAGCTGTGAAGGATTCACGTCTTCCTGCATCGAAGGTTGTCCAGGTCAATGAAAAGCTAAGCGTTATCAAGACAAGTGCTATCATCGGGCCGAACGGTGCCGGAAAGAGCTCATTCGTAAGGGCCCTTGAGGTTCTCAAGAGGATCGTCACTTCCTCAGAGGAAGAGGAGAATGTGCTTACCAAGTCCCTGGCTGGAACGACATTCGCATATGGAATAGACAAGGCTACTCCTGCGACGATCTCCATAGATGTCCTGCTGGATAAGGGAGAGGACGGCAATCCTGAAAAGCCATCCGTGATCGCAAGGTACACCATCAAGGCAAACAGGGAGAAGATCTTCGAGGAGAGCCTGTATCACATCATCGGAGGCTCCAGGAAGCTGATGTTCGAGAGAATCATCAACGATGAAGGCTACTCATACAGATTCGGAAAGCTCTACAGGGGCGAGAAGAAGAGGCAGGCCGCAAAGCTATCTGAGACAAGGACATTCCTGCAGGGCTCAGCGCTGAAGGGAGGCGCTACTTCATCAGAGCTCTACTACTGGTTCATCGACTCGCTGAACATCCTCCCTATGGGTGTTTCCGAGAAAGCAGAGCAGTTCTGCGTAGATATGCTGAAGGCCCATCCGGGCTGGGCAGAGCAGCTTCTGAACTACCTCTGGTCTGTGGATATCACGGATATCAACAGGATCGAGGTGAAGGAATCGCCTGACGGGAAGGAGCATCTGAGATTCACGCATATCTATGTCAATGACAAGAAGGCAGAGGGATACTCGAACCTCTTCTCAAAGGAGAGCCTCTCTCTAAGGAGGCTTGTGAGCATAGGCATCGCATTCTTCGAGACATTCATCACTGAGAAGACACTTGTCATAGATGACTTCGGCCAGCTTCT
>JAXFQZ010000126.1:0-2049 GCA_034178685.1 Candidatus Ornithospirochaeta sp.
GGAAGCTCGATACCTAAGCCGCTTGTGATACCCTCGATGATTATCTGCGGCTTCGTAGCAGGTGCCATATGGGCCGCGATCACGATTCTCCCGAAGGTCTATCTTGGAGTCAATGAGACAATCGTCACCCTGATGTCAAACTACATAGCGCTTCTCTTCATAGACTACTGGTGCTATGGACCATGGAGGGACAGGAACGGGAACAACTACCCTTATTCCCCTATATTCCCCGATTACGCCCAGTTCTCCCGCTTCGGCTCCTCAAGGCTTCACACTGGCCTGATCCTCGCTTTAGCTGTAGCCGTGCTGCTCTATCTCTTCTACAGGTACACGACGCAGGGCTATCAGATGAGAGTGATCGGAGACAACAGGAAGGCTGCATCCTACGCCGGTATCAATGTCAGGAGAAGCATAATATTAGCAATGCTTATCTCAGGCGGCATCGCAGGGCTCGCTGGCGTTACCCAGGTCGGTGGCGTGTCGCTCCGCCTTGAGCCGAATATATCGAATGGGGCAGGTTATACAGCAATAGTGATAGCTTACCTTTCCCAGCTCAATCCTTTCGTGATAATCCTTGTCTCGATCCTGTTCGGAGGGCTTATACAGGGAGGCCTGAGCCTTCAGATCATAGGAATCTCAAGCAAGATCGTCACGATGTTCCAGGGCGTGATTCTCCTCTTTGTCCTAGGAGGGGAGATCTTCAGCCATCATAGGCTTGTGGTAATAAAGAGGAAGAAGGAGGACTGATATGGAAAAGCTTGCATATATTCTCTCATCAGCGCTTTCAGCCTCTGCCGCTGTAATGTACGCAACCCTAGGAGAGCTTCTCTCCCAGAAGGCGGGAACGCTCAACCTTGGCCTTGAGGGCGTCATGCTTGTAGGTGCTATGACCGGCTTCATAGTCACATACAATACAGGATCCATTGCGCTTGCGATCCTTGTGACGCTTGCAGTAGGGGCCGCCCTTGGCCTGCTATTCGCGTTCATGACAGTCACGCTCAGGGCAAACCAGGTCGTATGCGGACTTGCGCTTGTTTCGTTCGGAACAGGAATCAGCGGATACCTCGGGAAGAGCTACATGAGCAAGACTCTTGCAGTCAAGTGCTCGAAGATCGCGATCCCGCTGCTTTCGAGAATACCGCTTATTGGAGATTTCCTGTTCAATCAGGATATCCTTGTATATGGGCTCTACTTTCTTGTTCCAATAATGTACATATTCATATACAGGACTGGAAAGGGACTTGAGCTTAGGGCGATAGGAGACAATCCAGCTGCAATGGATGCTGCAGGAGTCAACGTCTTCAGGGCAAGGTATATATACACCATGATAGGGACAGCTATCGTGGCTATCGGAGGCGCATACCTCACGATGGCCCATACGACCACATATACAGACAATGCAACAGCAGGAGAGGGATGGATAGCATCGGCGCTCGTTATCTTCTCCTTCTGGAATCCCATACTCGCAGCTGTTGGGTCCCTCTTCTTCGGCCTTATTTCCATCCTGGCGCTGCGTCTTCAGCTGATGGGAGTCCCGATCTCATCATTCTTCATCAGCATGCTTCCATACATATGCACTATCTTGGTACTGATGCTGTCGGCAACAGGAAAGGGCAGGAAGCTAGGTCATGCTCCACAGAGTCTTGGCGTATGCTACGACAGGGAGCTCAGGTAGAATCCACTTACGGAACAGGAGTCAATAAATGAAAAGAACAATCGTCTTTCTGATGGTTTTGCTCATGGCTGTCTGCCTTTTCGCTGGCGGAGCCAGTGAGACAGCCTCCCAGGGATCTGCTTCGACAGATATCTCAAAGCTCAAGATCGGTGCATTCTCGAATGGACCTCTTTTCGATGGAGGCTATACTGAGGCCTTCTACAATGGCATGGAAGCCGTCAAGAAGAAGTATGGCATCAAGGATGACCAGGTGATCATCGTCGAGAACATCTACGATGGAACACCGGATGTGCAGAACATCATCCAGCAGCTTGTCAACGAAGGATGCAACATCATCATCGGACACTCAAACGGCTATAATGAGGACCTCGATG
>JAXFQZ010000130.1:0-8549 GCA_034178685.1 Candidatus Ornithospirochaeta sp.
TTATTCATTTTTTAAACATTTCATTGCATATTTTATTTCAGGAAAAACTACAGGGGGCTGAAGTTACAGACAGAATGTATGAAAAAAGACTGGCTTTTGCCAGTCTCCGATGGCTATCATAGTTTCCATTATTATTGGTTATAGCAATCCTTCAGTATTTCCATTCTTTTATCAATCAATGCTTCTTTAAAACCGAGCTTTTTGAAGAGCGATATCACAAAATCATCGTATGTATTGACAGTGTACCCTCTATCTTTAAATGCATTCCTGACTTCTTCTCGATTGTTTTCTTTTTTGTTCTCATATGTGGACATTGTGATACTCCCAAGATTAGAAACAAATGCTGCTGCAGAGTTTTTGGAGAGGTTTCTGCTCGTTGGATATCCAAGGTGGCAATATTCTATGTTGCTAGCTTTGTTGCACAGGCTTTTCATCAGGTCTGTTTCCTTGAGCTTGTTTGCATTGAAGTCATCTATGGTTTTGTAAGCGTTATCGAGAGCGAAGGAAGAGGAATCGAATAGGATGCTGAGGAAATCAATCAGGAAGTCAAGATCGTAATCGTTCTTCACTATCTCAGGGTTGATTTCAATGCTATGGAATCTACTGTTCTCTTCCCCAAGGCTTGATAGGGGTATCGAAGATTTAGTTGTAGATTCTCCGAGGCTTGCTGAATCGATGTCCTTCTTGCTGTAGTTCATGTGCATATTAAGCTTCTCTATTCTGAAATCATCCAGTCTTCCTTTGTCCACTCCGTTAGAATCAGGGTTGACGTGGTTTAGTCCGAATATGATGCCATAATAGTTGAAAGCAGATCCGTTATTGTATAGATCACCTGCCTGGAACGATAGTCCATAACCATCTTTTTTGACAGGCACATCGAGAAGCTCAAAGACAAGCATTAAGTAATCACCTTTATACCTTCCTAAGAAAGGAATCACTTCCTCTCTATATGAGAACTTTCCAGTCTCGCTGGAGTAATAGTATTCGATTCTTCCGACCTTCCTATCATCCTCGAGGATGCTGTAGACGATGTATATGCCATCCTCAGTCTCCTCTGCTCTTTCTATTATCATTGGGAAGCCATAGCTTTTGAATTTCTTGCTGTCCTTGTCCTTGAGGAATTCCTTAGCGCCTGTTGTCTTGATTCCAGGAAGGATAGGAAGACTCCTCATTGCATTGCATGTTACCCATAGGCCATAAGGCTGATTATTAAAAGATTTAATGTCTCCATATTTTACAGTCATGAACGGATTATCTGCAGGTAAGGTTGTCATAGCTCTGTCGTTGATTTCCTCGAAATCAAGCACTACGACTTCCCTGCCTGTTTCCCCAGTTGCTGGTTCTGGTGCCTTGCCCTCGCATGATATCAGAAGAGAAAATGCTATTAGAATTGCAATTAGCGCAAATAGTGTCCTTTTCAATCTGAACCCCCTGAATTATAATGTTATAGGGAGTATACCCCCCCCCAGTTTGATATTTTCAACTGGTTTTTTCTATATATGCCTATCAGTTTGCTCTTATTGAAAATAAGGGAGGGCTTATCGCATGAAAAAACAGACTGGCTTTCACACCAGTCTGCTATCGTGTTCCGGTACGGTCAGATCAGAAGGTCTGCATAGGCCTTGAGGATCTCATCGCCCTGGCATCCTGAGAGCACCTTCTTGGCAAGTACCTTTCCAAGCTGAACGCCTTCCTGATCGAAGGAGTTGAGGTTCCAGGCAAAGCCCTGGAACATGACCTTGTTCTCGAAGTGGGCAAGGAGCGCGCCAAGAGCCTTCGGATCGAGCTTGTCGCCGTAGATCAGCGATGATGGCCTGTTTCCATCGAACTGCTTATTTGGATCGCTGTCATCCTTTCCGAGTGCGAATGCGACGATCTGCGCTGAGAGGTTTGCATTGAGCTTGGTCTGGCTGAAGGAGCCTGCTGTCTCTATGTCCTTTCCGTACTGGCATTCACTGAATCCGATGAACTGGAGAGGTATGATGTCTGTTCCCTGATGCAGGAGCTGGTAGAAGGAGTGCTGGCCGTTTGTGCCCGGCTCGCCGAAGATGACCGGTCCTGTAGGGTAGCTTACCTTCTCTCCGTTTCTGTTCACATGCTTTCCGTTCGATTCCATATCAAGCTGCTGCAGGTGTGCAGGGAATCTCGAGAGTGCCTGGGAATAGGGGAGGATAGCTGTTGAAGGATAGCCGAGGATGTTCCTGAGATATACTCCGATAAGAGCATCCATCAGTGCGCCGTTCTTCCTTATATCCTTCTCTGTCGAGAGCACATCCTCCTCATGTGCGCCATCAAGGAGGGACCTGAATGCATCAAAGCCATATGTCAGGGAAAGGACAACTCCTCCTACTGCAGATGTCGATGAGTATCTTCCTCCGATGTAGTCATCGATGAAGAAGGAGTCGAGCATCGATTCATCCTTTGCAAGAGGGGAGGTCTTGCTTGTTACAGCTACCATGTGCTTGCCAGGCACGAAGCCCTCGATAGGCGTTGACTTCAGGGCATTGAGCACGAGGTCCCTGTTTGTAAGCGTCTCCTGCGTTGTTCCGCTCTTTGAGACTAGGACGAAGAGGGTCCTCTCCAGGTCCAGGTGCCTGATGACCTCCGCCGAATCATCGGGATCTACGTTTGAGATGAAGTGCCCCTCGAGCGTCTTTATCCCGTTTCCCTCTGCCCAGCCCTTGAGAGCAAGGTAGAGCGCCCTTGGCCCGAGATCCGAGCCACCGATTCCTATCTGGCAAACGGATGTGAATGCCTTTCCTGTGGAACCCTTGATCTCGCCGCTTCTCACCTTCTCAGAGAAAACACGGATCCTCTCAAGCTGGGATCTGTAGAATTCATCCTTGTCCTCTCCATCCTTCTCGATTGAGGCTCCAAGGACGTTTCCCCTTGTAAGCTGATGGAGCACGAGCCTCTTCTCGCCTGTGTTCATCACCTCTCCTGAAAGAAGCGCCTTGTACTTCTCTATTAGCTGGCATTCGTCGGATAGGGCCTGCAGCTTATCGACTGTCTCGTCATCGACTGGCATCGAAGCCCAGTTGTACCTGAGGCCTCCTCCGAGAGCAATCGATGATGACTTGATTCTCTCAGGAGCAAGAAGCTCCTGAACCGTCCTGCGCCCTGTATTCTGAAGGGCCTTGAAGGATTCGAGGTTATCCAGGTTTCTGTATTCCATATTTCAGTCCTTTATCTCAGGTATTCTTGTCTGGAAGCTTTCCAGTAGGTCTTCCTTGGTCATTCCCTCTCTCAGGATCACGAAGATCGTGTCGTCTCCCGCAAGGGAACCGAGGATCTCGGGAAGCGAGAGGACATCGAGTGCGAATGCAACGCTGTTTGCATGCCCCGGCCTTGTCTTGATCACTCCGAAGTTTCCGGAGAACTCGATTGAGAGTATGCCTCTCCTGACATCCTGTATGTAGCTCTTCTCTGATTCGCTGACGAGGTCGTTGTCAGGGAGCGCATAGTAGTATCCTGACCATCCGTCGGATATCTTTCCGACCTTAAGCATCTTGAGGTCCCTTGAGAGCGTCGCCTGCGTTACAGAGAAGCCTTCCTTCCTAAGCATTTCCAGGAGCGTATCCTGATTGTCTATGCGGTTGTTCTTGATCAGTTCCTTCAGCACCGACAGACGATTGTGTCTTTCCTTCATAAATCCTCTCTATATGGTTATGCATTCCATATGCACACCGTATTCATTTTATCCCAAGTGGCGTCTGAATACAAGGAACATGTTGTTGACTTGTTATAGGATATGGATAATCATGCAAGCATAAAGGAGAGCGAAAATGATAGCAGCAATAATAATAGTGGCAGTAATCGCAGTTATTCTGATATGGGGAATCAGCACATACAATGGTCTTGTGAGGACCAGGAACAAGGCTGATGAGGCTGAGTCGGGAATCGATGCGCATCTCAAGCAGCGCTATGACCTGATCCCGAACCTCGTGGAGACTGTAAAGGGCTACGCGAAGCACGAGAGCCAGACGCTTGAGGCTGTGATCAAGGCAAGGAACAGCGCTATGAGCGCAACGACCATCGAGGACAAGGACAATGCGAACAATGTCCTTTCAGGCACCCTCAAGAGCCTCTTTGCTCTCTCCGAGAGCTATCCTGACCTGAAGGCCAATACGAACTTCCTCGATCTCCAGAAGCAGCTGCAGAGCATAGAGACGGATCTCCTGAATGCACGCAAGTACTACAATGCAGTCGCACGCTCGCTCAATGACAGCATCATGATGTTCCCTTCCAGCATCATCGCTTCCATGTTCCATTTCCAGAAGAGGGAATACGTGCAGATCGAGCAGGAAGCAAGGCAGAGAGTAGAGGTGAAGTTCTAAGATGAGAAAGACAGCGGCCTTTATTGCCGTCCTGATTATCGCTCTCCCTCTATTTGCCGAAAACTACTATTACAAGGATTACAATGTGGATATCGCAGTGAGGGAGAACGGCGTGATGGACATCACTGAGACGCACGATGTCTTCTTCACAAGCCCCTCCCATGGGCTTTACAGGGATATCCAGTACTGCTTCGATGATGGCAGCATATTCGATCCCGTAGTCGCCAAGGTCGATGATGTGACCGTAGCAGGCGCACCTGCCGTGATGGAGAAGGGCGATGACTACTATTCGATAAGAATAGGTGACAGCAATAAGCTGGTGACAGGCGATAAGAGGTACATTGTCTCATACAGCTTCTTCGTGCCTGACAGGCATAGGGATTACGATGAGATCTACTACAACCTCATCTCCTATTCCTCCGATGTCACGATGGAGAGATCCGAATTCACCATAACCTTCCCGAAGCCTGTCGATGCTGGGAGGATATGGGTCACAAGGGGTAGCTACGGCTCGGATGAAAGAGCGCCGTTCACGCTCTCCGATGATGGCATGACAATCCGGATTACAGCAGAGGATATTGCGCCTTATGAGCTCCTCACGCTCCGCGTTGAGATGGATGAGGGATACTTCATAGGACAGAAGGCCAAGGCCGATCCCTCCTTATTCGGTCATATTGCGGCTCTTGTCCTATCGGTGGCCATGGCATTTCTTTCCTATATGACATGGTCGCGCTACGGCAGGGATGAGCTCATTGTCGCTCCAGTGAGATTCGAGCCCCCTGAGGGCCTCAATCCAATGGACACTGGGTACATAATCGACTCAAGCCTCGATGCTGACAAGGAAGTGACAGCTATGCTCATATACTGGGCAGATAAGGGATACCTGAGGATCATCGACAACGGGAAGGACGATATCTCATTCGAGAAGCTGAAGGACCTGCCTCAGGATGCATCGAGAGCTGAGAGAGCCCTGTTCTCCGCGCTCTTCAAGTCAGGGGATGCAGCGGATTCTAAGACTCTTGGGGCAAATGGCTTCGTGCAGACCGTATCCACAGCTGTATTTGCCTATGAGAAGAGGATGTTCGTAAATGAGAGGTCGCTGACAGATCGTCTTGCCGACAGGAAGAAGGGAATGCTCATGGCGCTCACTGTCCTCTTTGCCATAGCGCACTCAGTGCTGATATCCCTGAGGAATCCCGGTCTTCTGATGCTCTTTTCCCTATTCTCCTCGATGGCATTCCTCGGAATCTCCATAGCGTTCTCATCCGTATTCCAGAGCAAGGGCCATCTGATGAAGATGTCCTCGAGGTCCGCCCTGATAGCCATATGGGTCATCATCGCCATTGCATTCGGAGCGCTTATGGTCTATTTCTCAGGCGTCTTCTCTCCATTCCTATTCCTTGCATTGATTGAGGGAATCGCATTCATAGCGTCGCTTGCATCCGCATGCTGCTTCTCTGTATTCACAACAAGGCGCAGCAGGTATGGGCAGAGGCTTCTTGAGGAGGCTCTTGGATACAGGGAGTTCATAGACAAGGTCGAGGCCGATAAGCTCAAGGTGCTGATCGACCAGGATCCGGAGTACTTCTACCATACTCTCTCGTACGCGATCGTATTCGGCCTGGAGGAGAAGTGGGCGAAGAAGTTCAAGGGCCTTTACATGGAGCCTGCAAGCTGGTATTCATCATCGGATCCGGTGCTAGATTACCTGATCTACTCATCCCTATGCAGGAGATGGAGGCACTCCTACCATAGCGTGATAGTTCCTCTCTCGATGCCTAAGGATGCCCATAAAGGCGGAGGTAATTCTTCATTCTCGGGCTTCTCCGGCTTTGCAGGAGGAGGATTCTCAGGAGGAGGCACGAGAAGCTGGTGAGCGATGCCATTGCACTTCTTGCATCCCTCCTTCTTGTCTTCCTTTCCGTTGCAGTGGCTCTTTTCCTCAATAGGTTCTGCCATGCAGGAACAGAGGTATCGAGAAAGAGCGTGCACATGATAGTCTCGCTATGGATCTTCATTCCTGTCTACTGGATGAAGGCTCCTGCCGCGAGGCTTATAGGTCCCTTCGCTTTTACAGTCATCAATGCGCTGCTCGTCCAAAGGGGGATCGGGAAAAGCATAGGCATGGGTGACAGGAAGAGGGACAATGGGCTTGTATTCTTCCCATTCTCCCTCCTTGTGCTCGTCCTTCTCTTCTCATGCGGAGTGCTCTCATCGTACTCCGTTATCGCAGGAGTCCTCACAATGGGCTTCGGCGATGGCATTGCGGCAATCGCAGGAAGGGGACCAGGAAGGCATCGGTACAGGGTCTTCAGCGATAAGAGCGCCGAAGGAAGCATCGCGATGCTTCTTTCGTCATTGGCAATAGCCCTTGTCTTCACGCCTCTAGGATGGCTTTCCCTCCCGGTTGCCATTGCATCAGCGGCAATCGAGGCAATCAGCCCACCAGGCTACGACAATCTCACGGTCCCATTGCTTGCTTCTGCGCTTACGGAGGTGCTATGCAGTCTCTGACATCCTATCTGGATGGCTATCTTGCAGCCATCCCTTATCTGTGGAGGATCGCAGTGATTCTCCTTGTGCTTGGTGCAGCGGCCGCTTTCTCTCTCTATAAGAGGCTGCTTACGAAGGGAGGTACAGCTGCTGCTTTCCTCCTTGGCTTTGCGGTCCTGTATATATCGGGGATCTCTGGCTTTCTCATATTCCTCTTCTTCTTCATCTCATCGAGCATGCTTGGCGTTCTTATCCGCCATGATAGGGGAATCGAGAAGAAGAGCGGCGCAAGGGATCATGTGCAGGTGCTCGCGAATGGCTTTCCTGCGGTTTTCTTCCTGCTTCTGTACCGCTTTGCAGGAAGCAATGCGCTTCTTGCTGCATTCTCGGCATCTGTTGCTGAGGCTACAGCCGATACATGGGGCGGAGAGATCGGAAGGCTCAGCCGCAGGGACCCATTGTCGATAATAACGCTCACTCGCGTTCCGAAGGGACTCTCAGGAGGAGTCACGGCACTGGGCTTCGCAGCATCCGCAGCAGGTGCCCTTCTTATAGCTCTTCTCCACTATGCATCCTTCAGCGCATCCGTTCTGCAGATGCTATCTGTTGCAGGATGCGGCTTTCTGGGATCCGTCCTTGACAGCTTCCTCGGAGCATCCGTCCAGGTCCAGTACAGGACAGGGGATGGCGCTCTTACTGAAATGAGCGAGGAGAATGGCAGGAAGCTTGAAAGGGCACGCGGAGTCCCGTTCATCGACAACGATATGGTCAATTTCATCTCAGGCATGGTATCCGGTGGGCTTGCAATAGCGTTTTCCCTTGTATGAGATACTTGCCTGAATACAGATTTATATTTATTTTATCTTTTGGCAGTAAAAGCCATATATAAGGATTGGATTAAGGAGATATAGAAAAAATGGCAAAGCAGCTTCAGTTCAACGAAGAGGCAAGGAAGTCCCTTGTCAATGGTGTTGAGAAGATCTCAAAGGCAGTAATGACCACTCTTGGCCCTAAGGGCCGCCTCGTTCTTCTTGATAAGAAGTACGGTGCTCCTACAGTGACGAAGGACGGAGTTTCCGTTGCTCGCGAGATCGAGCTCGAGGATCCGTTTGAGAATATGGGCGCACAGCTTCTCAAGGAAGTAGCCGCAAAGACAAACGATGTGGCAGGAGACGGTACAACCACAGCTACCGTGCTTGCTTGGTCTATTACCAAGGAAGGCATGAAGAGCGTTGCTGCAGGCGTTAACCCAATGGGAATCAGAAGGGGCATCGACAAGGCTGTCCAGGATGCTGTAGAGAGCATCAAGAAGGAAGCCAAGATGATCCAGGACAAGGAAGAGATCGCACAGGTTGCTTCCATCTCCGCAAACAACGACAGGACAATCGGCGATGAGATCGCAAACGCAATGGATAAGGTAGGCAAGGACGGAGTCATCACGGTCGAGGAGTCAAAGACAATCGATACCACAGTTGATTTCGTAGAGGGAATGCAGTTCGACCGCGGTTACCTCTCTGCTTACTTCTGCAATAACAGGGACACGATGACAGCTGTCCTCGATAACCCATTCATCCTCATCTACGACAAGAAGATCTCGAATATGAAGGATCTTCTTCCTCTTCTCGAGTAGTTTGCTCAGTCAGGCAATCCTCTTCTCTTGATCGCTGAGTATGTCGTTGGCGAGGCTCTTGCAACACTAGTTCTCAACGCAGTGAGGGG
>JAXFQZ010000179.1:0-62102 GCA_034178685.1 Candidatus Ornithospirochaeta sp.
CTGTTCTTCTCCTCCACGCCCCGGGCCATCTGCACCCTTATGATCCTGCGGCTCTCCTCTGAAAGGACCGGAACGAACTGGATCGCTATAGCGAAGACCTGGGCAAGATGGTCTACAGGGATGCCGAGATAGCATAGGGGATGGAATATGACCCTCACAGCCTCAGCCGACTCAAGGGATGTGGAGGATGAAGTGTACAATGAGCCTGCCGCCATCGCAAAGACAAGGCGGTAGATCATCGCAATGCCCTCCTTCGCGCCCTCAGCAGAGAGCGATAAGATCCAGAATGAGAATAGAGGGTCGTCGGAAGGAGTGAAGAAAGCATTCATAAGGAATACTGTCAGAAAGAAGAGAGAGCATGATGAAATAGGCCTGAGAAGGCGCCGTGGCCCTATGCCGAGGCGCAGCGACAGCGCCACGATGATGAGCAGAAGCGCAGCTCCCTCGATCGCATTCGAGACAGAGAACGACATAGCGAGGATAAGGACGAATACAATCAGCTTAGTTGCGCTGTTTATTCTTTCCATTCAGCCTCCTTGAGAATTCCTCAGCAAGGGAAGAGGGATCCACAGCCTCAAGTCCCAGGGCTGCAGATAGGCGCGCAGATGCCGTAAGGCCCTTCTCGAGCGCATGCCTTCCCATGCTTCTGTCAGCGATTATCCTTCCCCCTCCGATCTCAATGACCCTGTCGAAGAGAAGCGCATCCTCCATGTCGTGCATCACGGCAACTGCAGTGCATCCCCTTGCGCTGAGGTTCTTTATCATCCCCCTGAGCGCGCTCCTGTTCTTCCAATCCAGGCCTGTGAATGGCTCATCGAGGAAGATGGCATCAAGGTCGCGCACGAGAATGCCCGCAAGCGCTATCCTCCTCATCTCGCCTCCCGAGAATGAGAATGGCGATGAGCTGAGGATGCTTTCATCGAAGCCTACATCCCCAAGCGCCCTTCTCACCCTCCTATTCCTCTCGCTCTCGCCTAGAGTCCTTATCGAATACGAGACATCCTCGAGGACGGTTGCCGAGAAGAGCTGGTCCTCCGGGCTCTGGAATGAGTATCCGATGCTTCTGAAAGTGCTGCGGATCCTTCCTTTATCGGGCGGATCCAGACCCGCTAGGATCTCAAGGAGCGTCGTTTTCCCGCTTCCTGAGGGCCCTATGATGGCAACGGATTCCCCATCATCGATCCTGAGCGATTCCACAAGGAGGGAGAAAGAGCCCTTGCTCCTTTCAGCGTTCTCTAGGCTAATCGGCATAGAGCCTCCCTGAGCATCTCCTCATCAAGATGCTTTCCGATATCGATTCCCCTAGCTCTGAGCTCGTCAGAGATCCTCACGCACTCAGGGGGCAGAACCGAAGCCGAATAGAGCGATTCAGAGTCTGTCAGCACATCGTATTTCGAGCCATCCCTTACGATCCTTCCTTCTTTCATGAGGATGACCCTGTCTGCGATCTGGGCGCTTTCTGCGTCATGCGTAATATAGATGATTGTCCTGCCCTCTTTCCTGAGGCGGCATACGATCTCCATCATCTCGGCACGGGACGACGGGTCAAGCATGGAGAAGGCCTCATCGAAGAGAATTATCTCAGGATCTATGGCAAGGATCGATGCAAGCACTGCCTTCTCCTTCTGGCCTCCCGAGAGGGAATATGGATTCCTGTCTCCGAATCCCTCAAGCCCTACGGAAGCAAGCGAGGAGAGCGCGGCTGAGAGAGCATCGCTCCTGCTGTAGCCAAAATTAAGGAGAGAGAAGCAGGCATCCTCCTTGAGGACAGTGGAAACGAACTGGTTGTCAGGATTCTGGAACGCAACCGATACATACCGATGTATGATGCGGTCCGCAGAGGCTCCAAGCACCAGGCCCATGACACGCGCCGATCCGGATGAGAGCGCAGCAAGCCCCGATATCACCTTCATCAGCGTAGATTTCCCGCTCCCGTTGGCTCCAAGCACAGCAACGCACTCTCCCTTCTCAATGGAGAGGGAGACGGAGCTCAGGGCTTCCTTTCCGCAGGGATATGAATAGCATGCGTTCTCAAGAGAGATTATCGGCACATGTGAATCGGGTTCTTCTGAACCCCGGCATCTTCTGATGCCCTATGGTTTATCTGGTTCTGAGGCTTCTGCCCTTGATCCTGGCTACAGCCGAGATCACTCCATCTATCATAACAGAAAGAGACAGGTCTGGTACACCCACTACCTGATTATTGCATAGATTCACAGGAATGAGTATGCGCTCAGCATCCGATCTTGCGACAGCTACAGCCATATCCGCTGTTATCTCGCCCATCATCGAGTCAGCGATCACTATTCCCACAGGGCCTATGATCACATCAGCCCTGCGTGAGGCAACGATCACAGGATTCTCGCCTGTCGCGCTCCTGTCAGCTCCTGCCTTTAGCATAGCAAGCGTTGCCGTGCTGTTTGTGCCTACAGCTATCACCTCATCCTCGGGGAAACGTGCCTTCAGAGAGGATATAACCTGCTTCCCGAGTCCTCCGCCCTGTCCATCTATTACAAGAATAACCATGCTCTGAGATTAATGGATTGCAGCCTCTACATCAAGGACATAGGGTCAACGTCTATCTCAAGATAGAGCGATGAGGGGCATGAGAATAGAGAAAGAAGGGACGATGTGAATTCCAGGAGCCTGGATATCGACCTGGAGCGGAGAAGGATATGGTACCTGTAGTACTGCGCTTTCCTCTCAATGAGCGCAGGGGATGCAGAGAATACAGTAACATCCTCGCTCTCCAGCGAGAGCGCAAGCTCCTCAAGCTCATCTATGGCCCTGATCACATCCTGCTCCCTCTTGCCCCTGAGCGTGAGATTCACGAGCCTTGAGTAGGGAGGGAACATGGTCTCGCGCCTCATCCTCATCTCCTCCTCGTAGAATCCATCGACATCATTCCCGACAACGGCCCTGATCGCAGGCGAAAGCATCTGCGTTGTCTGGATGATCACCCTGCCATCATCCCTGTACCTGCCGACCCTCCCAGCAACCTGATGAAGAAGGTCGAATGTGCGCTCCGAGGCCCTGAAATCGGGAACAGAGAGGGATGAATCGGCATTCAGCACACCTACAAGGGATGCTTTGGGGAAATTGAGGCCCTTGGCTATCATCTGGGTGCCAAGAAGGATATCTATCCTGCCTTCCCTGAAGTCAGAGAGTATCTCCTGCACCTTCTTCCTGTCGTTCGAGACCGAGTCGGCGTCGAGCCTTGCGATTCTTGCGAATGGGAAGAGATAACCTGCCTCCTCCTCGATGTTCTCGGTTCCGAAGCCCCTTGCGGCAAGATCGTAGCTTCCGCACTCAGGGCACCTCTCGACAAGCGGCGATGAGTAGCCGCATGTATGGCATACAAGGCGGTTCTCCTTCTTGTGGTACGTAAGGGAGACTGAGCAGTTGGGGCATGTAACGACACTGCCGCAGGAGGAGCATGCATAGCCGTAGGAGTAGCCTCTCCTGTTGAGAAAGAGAATCACGCCCTTGCCCATCCTGAGAGTCTCCCTTATAGAAGCCTCAAGCTCGCTTCCTATGTTCCTCTTCTCCTTCAGGATGCTCACGGCCCTTATTTCCGGAAACGATCCCTTTCCGATCCTATGCTTCATGTCGATCCTGTGGATCTTCTGCTCCCTCATCAGCTTCCATGCCTCGAGGGATGGAGTCGCGGAGCCCATTACGAACTGGGCATTCTCCTTCCTGGCCCTGTACTGCGCGATCTGCCTTGCATGGTAGCGCGGGCTGTTGGAGGACTTATAGCTTGTCTCATGCTCCTCATCCATTATGATGAGCCCAAGATCCCTGAAGGGGGCAAAGACGCTGCTTCTCGCGCCGATCACGATCGAGATGCTCCCATCCATTATCCCATGCCAGGACTTAAGCCTCTGGGATGGAGTAAGGGACGAGTGCAGGACTGCGACCCTGCCTTCGAACCTAGCGCTCACTTCCTCGGAAAGCTGCTCTGTAAGCGTTATCTCGGGAACCATGTACAGCACCTGGCGGCCTTCGGAAATGACCTTCTCGGCACGCCTGAGATACACTTCGCTCTTTCCGGCACCTGTCACTCCGAAAAGGTAGAACTCCCTGTCCTTGCTTGTATTGAGGACCTCGATCGCATGCTCCTGGTCAGGAGTCAGCGTCTCTATCCTCCTGAATGACGATGCCTCGAAGAACGGGGAGACCTCGCTCTCCTTCCTCCCAGAGGGAATCATCATCGAAAGCGATACCCCTGCAGGCGTGAAGTACATCCTCTCCATCCATCGGCTGAGGTCCTCAAGCTCCTTAGTGAAGACAGGTGTCTTATCTATGACCCTCTTTATGCTCTTTATCTCATAATCCCCATCGGGCCTTCTATCGGAAAGGCCGACTACAAAGCCCTGCATCTCCCTTCTTCCGAAGGGAACCATGACCCTTTTTCCATAGGAAGCAGACTCCCTCAGCTCATCGGGGACCGAATACGTGAATTCCCTGAAAAGAGGCACTGGAAGGAGAACAGATGCGAACATCAGAGGCTCTCCAGCGTCTTCTTGATGAAGAAAAGGTCCTTTCCGACCTTCGCCCTGACAGCATCGGAGGCTGCGCACTCAGCTGGAGTGTATGTGACGATGGATGGTATCCCGTTGATCCTGAAGAGCTTCAGCCTCATGCTGTCTATCTCCCCGTCCTGGCGGAGCATGTACGATGCTGTGTCCCTGCCTAAAAGCACAAGAAGACATGGGGATGATGCCTTCATCTCTTCCCTCAGATAGCCCTTGCATGCGGAGGCATGCTCCTGGCTGAAGGAGGCTGAGGGGCATTTGACCAGAGTCGATAGCGAAGTATCCCTGCTTCCCAGCCCAAGTGCCTTCCTCCATCTCGAGAACATCGAGTAGCTTTCGGGAGTGAAGACCGTATCGCCTTCAGGGGAAGGAGCGATGAAGAGGACCTTGGAGCCCTCCCTCAGCTCAGGGGATGCAAAGACGCGCCTGTTCCTGAAGCATGGGCACGCGAAGCATGATGAGGCTTCCCTGTAATCGAATGCTGTCTTCTCCTTCTTATCCTCTATCGTATATGACTTCACGGGGATCCTATCCGCAAGGCGGTCGGAAACTGCGATTCTCTCTGCCTCATCTATCATCGAAAGGAAGCACTCCAGCGTGTTCTTATCTGCCATACTCATCCTCAAACCACTGGTACTCGGCCTCATCGTAGCTTATCCTTGCCAGATAAAGGCCATCGGGGATCGCTGTCGAAAGAGCCCTTGAGCGGTCCTTGCTGTCAAGGATCGACTTCATCTCATCAGCGCTCTTCCCATCGCGGGCAAGGGACAGCATTGTTCCTACCATGCTTCTCACCTGATGATACATGAAAGCATTGCCTGCGACCCTGTACCTGAGGACAGGATATGAGTATGCATCCTCCATCCAGTCCCACTCGGATAGGTATATATCGCGGAACTTGGATGGGCTCTCATCGCGTGATGAGGCGAATGCCGTGAAGTCATGGGTGCCGAATATAGCCTTGGCATACCCATTGAGAACGCCTGCATCGGGAAAGGAGGAAACAGGCATGTACCTCCTGTCATCGAATGGGAGCATATCCGCCCTCTCTTTAATCAGATACCAGTATTCCCTGCTCATGGTAGTGAATCTTGCATGGAAGGAGCCATCGGCCTCCTCAGACCTCATGATCCTTATGTCCTTAGGAAGACGCGTATTGAGTATTATTGCGAATTTCCCTGCAGGGATTGAGGACCTTGTATCGAAGTGGCACACCTGCCCAAGCGCATGCACCCCGCTATCGGTCCTGCCCGAACCGAGTATCCTCGTATCCTCCCCTAGGAAGGAAAGGCAGCTCTCTATTGTGCTCTGGACAGAGACAGCACCATCCTGCGACTGCCATCCATGGTACCTGGAGCCATCGTAGCTGACAGTCAGCTTTATCCTGCGCTCGCCCTCCTCAAGGCCCTTGAAGGTCCTTGGCCTCCTCCAGTCAGACCTCATCGGCAACCACCATCGCGCATGCGTATCCGCCTTCATGGCTGATCGAGAGGAAGAATGAAAGCGAAGGGAAAAGGGAACGGAAACGTTCCGATAGTATGAAGTACGGACGCCCTGAAGGCTCCTCATCTATTTCGATATCAAGCATCGTGAATCCCCTGACTCCTGTCCCGACAGCCTTCGACAACGCTTCCTTGGCAGCGAATCTGGAAGCGAGGTACTCATCGCTCCGTGCCCTTCCTGATGCCTTTCTGAGCTCGTTTTCAGTGAAAAGCCTGCCAAGGAGATTGCAATCCATGGACCTGAACCTCGAAACCTCTGCCAGGTCTACACCGATGCCCTTGGTCATTCGGCCTCCTTGAAGAGGATCCTAACGCTCGATGGCTTGCTGGAGATAGTCAGCCCGTCCTTGGTGTATATATCCTGGTTGTAGTCCAGCACGACAGGAACCCTTGCGATTCCCGGGCCTGTGACGATGGAGAAATCGGCACGTGCCTTCACAAGGGATGGCTCTACAAGGTAGATGATGCTGTCGGAGCCTGTAATCACTATGTCGACGGTCTCAGGCACAAGTGACTCAGGCACTATCAGAGAGGATGATGGGAGCGTGACTTCAAGCGGAATCGTAATCACCCTGTCCCCTATGTTCATGAATCTCACGGAAAGGACAATGAAGACAGCGATGCAGAACGAGAACACCTTAGGAACCCAGTTCGAGAAGATGGAGGAAGCTATCTTACTCTGCGTTTTCATTGCCAGCCTCCTTTATGTCCTGAGGAATTATGTCACGGTAGCTGAAGAGATTCAGAAGCATCTTCTTCGTGGTCTCATTGGATAGGTCGTAGTAGATGTTTGCATTGAATGCAAGCGAGATCGCACCTGTCTCCTCCGAGACAACCAGAACGACTGCATCCGACTGCTCAGCAAGCCCCAGCGCCGCACGGTGCCTTGTTCCGAACGTCGCCTTGATTCCCGTCTGCTCTGAGAGAGGGAGATAGCATGCTGCATATGTGATCCTTCCTCCCTGTATCACAGCAGCTCCGTCATGGAGCGGCGTATCGTGGTCGAATATGGTAAGAAGAAGAGTCGATGAGAGATCCGCATTGAGCTTGGTTCCTGAATCAAGCACCGATTTGATATCCGTATGGCGCGGAAACACGATCAGAGCTCCCCTCTTCTTCTCTATCAGGATATTGCATGCGTTGATTATTGAGTCTATCTGGTCCCCTGTTGTCAGGCTTCCCATCCTGAAGAACCTCGACTTCTTGGTAAGGGATGACGAGAATGCACGCCTGAGCTCAGGATGGTAGAATACGACAAGTATTATCGCAAAGGGCAGCGCGAGCTTGTTCATCAGCAGGAGAATCACATCGAGCTGCAGGATATAGCTGAGCCCATAGACGAAGGCAAAGACAATAGCGATCGTGATGAGCTGAGTGGCCTTCGTATTCGAGATGGCCGCATACACCCTGTATATCGCAAAGGTGAGTATTGCACACTCTGCCAGTATCCTCAGATAATCAATGACGCCGAATTCAGCGAATACATGCACCACCTATCACTCCTTGTCGGCTGAGACCCATCCAAGGGTCCTGCTTACGGCCTTCTTCCAGAATCCTACCTTTTTTTGCCTCTCCTTGTCATCCATGGTCGGAGTCCATCTGAGCTGCTCCTTCCAGTAGCGCCTGAGGCTCTCCCTGTCCTTCCATACCCCGACTGTCAGCCCTGCGGCATATGCAGCGCCCAGCGATGTGGTCTCAACGATAAGGGGCCTTATGACAGGGACCTGGAGTATATCGGACTGGAATTCCATCAGAGGCCAGGAATTGGTCATTCCTCCATCGACCTTCAGGTTCTTCAGCTTTATCCCGCTATCCATCTCCATAGCCGAGAAGATGTCATAGGCCTGGAATGCAGTCGCCTCAAGAACTGCCCTGCATATATGGGCCCTTGTGGCAAAGCCCGTAAGGCCTGCGATCACGCCTCTTGCATCGCTTCTCCAGTATGGAGCGAAAAGGCCAGAGAAGGCAGGCACGATGTACACGCCTGCGTTATCCGGGACAGAGGAGGCAAGCTCATCAAGCTCCTTTGCGGAATCCACCATCTTCAGGCTGTCGCGCGTCCACTGTACAAGGGATCCTGCGACCGCTACAGAGCCTTCGAGAGCGTAATCGGGCTCCTCTCCTTCGATCCTGCATGCAACTGTTGTCAGAAGCCCATGGTCCGAGAGGCATATCTCCTTTCCTGTATTGGCAAGCATGAAGCATCCTGTGCCGTATGTGCACTTGCTCTCGCCTGGCTCGAAGCACACCTGACCGAATAAAGCCGCCTGCTGGTCTCCCAGATCCCCTGCTACAGGAACCTCGGCACCAAGAGGACCATCTGCTTCCGTCATTCCATATACAGTGCCCGAAGAGGATACGATCTCAGGCAGGGATGACCTAGGAATGCCGAAAAGCGACAGCATCCCATCGTCCCAGCTCAGCGTCGAGATATCCATCAGCATGTACCTTGATGCATTGGTTGCATCGGTGCAGAACCTTCTTCCTCCTGTGAGCCTGTAAATTAGGTAGGAATCTATCGTTGCGAATATGCAAGACCCATCATCAAGGCCTTTTTTCACTGCAGGCACGTTGTCAATAAGCCACTTTATCTTGCTTGCTGAGAAATAAGGGGAGTACAGAAGACCTGTCTTCTCCCTGATCCTCTCCTCAGGAACCTCGCCCTTCATCCTGTCGATCAGCTGGGATCCCCTGAGATCCTGCCAGACGATTGCGTTGTAATAGGGCTTTCCTGTGTTTCTATCAATGGCGACCACTGTCTCGCGCTGGTTCGTGATTCCGATTGCCGCGATCTCCCTTCCCTCAAGGCCTGCCTTACGGAGAGCATCCCTGATCACGAAGCATGTGTTGTTCCAGATCTCCTCGGGATCGTGCTCGACCCAGCCCGGCTTCGGATAGATCTGCCTATGCTCGATCTGCGACGTGGCGACAATGCTACCCTCCTCGTTGAAGATGATGAACCTTGTGCTTGTTGTTCCCTGATCGATTGCTCCGACGTACTTCATGAAAACTCCCTTTCTCCGATTATACCATGGCCAAAACGCGGGAGCAATGTCAGAACGGAAGGCTTTTGGAAACGAACGGATGCGCAGACCCTGAGACAGCCGATCTATCCGATATCACAGCAAGGCTGTATTCCCCTTGATCAAGGCGCCTCAGGAATCTCGCTCTCGAGGATTCAAGGTCCTCTACCGTAAGAGACAGAAGAAGGTCCCTGTTCCGCTGCCTCAGATCATCAGAGAACGCAAAGACGATCCTTCTTATGTCTATCAGGGCCCTCGATGATGGAGAGACCGACCTGACATCCTGGGAAAGGACCCTGAGCTTTGCATTGACAAGCGCAGTGCTGTCTATCGTCTCATCCCTTAGGGCCTTGGAAAAGCCTGAGATAGTGGCATCGAGCCTCGGATCGCGGTATGAATAGAAGGACCAGGTACGCTCTATGGGATCCACGAATGCACCTGCGCCATATGCGCCTCCATTTCCTCTTATCTCGTTCCAGAGCGATGATGATGTCATATGTATCGAAAGAAGCTTGTCGGCACTGGCATCCCTGTCCATGTAGCTGCCGCTTCTTCCAGCAAGACCGATGTAGGAGACTGAAGACGAGAGAGTGTATGCCTGGAGGCTCTCAAGGGAAGGAAGCTCATGCATAGCCGATCCGCAGCCATCGCCCTCCGGAAGCCGGGACATGAAATACTCCGCTGCAGACACAGCCTGCTCCATATCATCATCCTCTGCTGCGACATGGATCATGGCGCGCCTGGAGCATATGGCTTTTTTCTTAACATCAGCAAGAAGCCCTGCTATGCCGTCAAGATCCTCGAGCATATCCTTTGCTGTATACCAGTAGCTTACGCCGAATAGCCTTTCGCCGATGTACAGCGATGGCGACAATGGGCTCTGTGCAGCGGAAAGCGCGAACGTGTGCCCGTTCTGGATCACTCCTGACTGGAAATCGGTGATTATATCAAGCAGAGCCGCCTTTATCCTTTCCCTGCTGTCGAGCTTTCCCTCCTCGAATAGCCTCAGGAAGAGATCAAGCCCGCTTCTCTCAAGCCCTGGAAGGCTCTTGAGCCTGCACACGAGATAAACCTTCTCATTCCCGTTTATATCCGCACCTGACTCTATGTAGAAGGCATATCCTCCGGACACGAACCTCAGAGCCGTAGAGAACTCAGAGTAGTCCATATCGCCCACATCGCACATGTTCATCAGCCTTGAATAGAGATTCATGGCATCGAGCTCCCTGTAATCGAAGTCGGAAATATCGAATATGATGTCTGTATAGACGACTCCTCCCGTAAGGATGGGGCATCTGACAACGCTCCCTTCTGAAACATGGCCTATTGTATCGATCCTGTTTGGAAGGTCCTCCAGGCCGATGCTCGGAAGCCTTGAGACAGCATCCTCATCATCATCCTCTTCCTGGAATGCCTCGAATGCCTTCTCCTCATCCTGGCTGTATTCAGCCTTCCTCTCATCAAGAGCCTTTGAGATCTCCTCCTCAACCCTCCTGCTGTTGTCTGCATCCATGGCTACTACCGTCAGGAGCCTATGGCTGTTATTTATGAGGTTCTTCTCTATCCAGTGCTCGAAGAACAGGGGATCGTCCTCCCAGAGCTTCCTTATGTCCCTTATCATCCTCTTCGTGTCGAGCATCGTGTATGGGTCCTTCCCGTACAGCCAGCACTTCTCGACCTTGAACATAGCCCTCATGCCCTGGGGAATGCCTCCCGGGATCTCGAGGGTAGAGAACTCCATCCTCCTTATCGAGGCCTCGATTGCCTTCTTATCAAGGCCATCCCTGACTATGCCAGACAGAGCAGAGAGGATGAAGGACTCGATTCTCTCGGCATTCCTCTCATCGGCGCCTGAGAAGCCGACCCCGAATGAGAGCTCCCTGAACTCATTGCTCATACCGCTCTCGCTTGAGAGGCTCTCTCCAAGATCCGAATCGGATATCGCCTTGTACAGCGGGCACCCGGGTGAACCGAGGAGCATATCGACGATAAGCGAGAGTATCGTGCTCTCAAGGCGCGATGAATTGTCGCCAAGGAGCCATGATACGACCACAGATGATGAGTCCTGCCCATCCTCTGCATTCGATGAAAGCCTTATCCTCCTAGGCTTATCCCAGCGCTCTGTGAGACCCACGCGCTCGGCCTTCTTCCCTCCATCCCTTCCTGAAAGGTACTGGCTATCGAGAATCGAGAGCTTCTCCTCTATATCCATATCTCCATAGAGGAAGAGCACCATGTTCTCCGGGACATAGTATTTCCTGAAGGCAGAGAGGAACTCGCCGTATGTAAGCCTGCAGATCTCGCGGGCATCCCCTCCTGATTCGTACCTGTATGGAGAGTCCTCTGCGAAAAGTCCTCTCGTCATTGCCGAATTGAGCACGGATTCATGCTGCGACATATCACCCAGCATCTCAGAGAACACGACGCCCTCGAAATGCAATCCGCCATCTGATGATATCCTTATTCCCTCCTGCTCGAAGGACTCCTTCCTCAACAGAGGGGAGAAGACGGCATCCGTATACACAAGGAAGATGTTATCGAGATCCTTCTCAACCATGCTTGCCGCCGGGTAATACGTCCTGTCTACACTCGTAAGCGCATTCAGGAATGTATTCGGGCTGTTCTTGACCATTGCCATGAAAGGATCCTTGACAGGATAGCGCTCGCTTCCCGTAAGGACTGTATGCTCGATTATATGGAAGATTCCCCTGCTGTTTGCTGGCGGTGTGTACACAAGGTATGAGAAGAAGCATTCCCTATCGCTGTTCTCGATGAAGAACACCTCGAAGCCTGTCTTCCCATGCCTGAGAAGATAACCTGTTCCCTTGTAGTCAGGAACATCCCTGACATCCATTACCCTGAATCCAGAAACAACATCGCCAATACCGTATCGCATAGGAATAAGATAGCTTTTCATCCATTGATTTGGCAATCTATTGCTTCCTGCAGCAAAAACAATTAACGTTTACGTATGCTTTATATAGGTCCACATGTTTCCATTTCAGGAGGCATAAGCCTTGCAACCGACAGAGCAAGGCTTCTCAATGCCACGGGATTCGCAATATTCACAAAGAACCAGAGGATATGGAAATGCCCTCCTCTGTCAAAGGATGATGCTGCTGCTTTCAGGAAGAGCCTTGCCGAGTATGGCTTCAGCCCATCATCGATACTCCCGCACGCAGGCTATCTCATCAATCCGGCAACCCCGGATGCAGAGCTTAGGAAAAAGTCACTCGATCTGATGGCAGATGAGGCAGGAAGGATGATGGAGCTAGGGCTTTCGACTATCAACATACACCCTGGCGCATACAAGGAAGGATCGAGAGAGGATGGAATGAAGCGCTCAGCCGCATTCTTCGATGAGATCCTCACCTCCTTCCCTGAATTAAGAATAGCAATAGAAAATACTTCCGGTTCCGGAACGATTCTTGGTTCCATATTTGAAGAATTAGCTGAGATCCTCGATAACGCAGAGCATAAAGACAGGATAGGCTTCACACTCGACACAGCCCATCTCTTCGGAGCAGGGTACGATGTCAAAAGCGATCCAGACAAGGTTCTCGATGCCTTCATGTCCCTCTTCGGAGAGGAGAAGCTCATGGGAATGCATCTGAATGACTCCAAGGTCCCGCTTGATTCGAAGAAGGACAGGCATGAATCGATAGGCAAAGGCCTGATCGGGCTCGATGCATTCAAGGCGATAGTAAGGCGCAGCGAAGTGCAGGACAGGCCTCTTATACTCGAGACTCCTGACGAAAGCGCATGGAAGGACGAGATAGATGAGCTTCTTGGCAGATGACAGGATACTGGTGCTAGGGCACAGGGGCGAGAGCTTCAGGGCAACGGAGAACACGATAAAGAGCTATGAGTGGGCGCTCAAGGACGGTGCAGACGGAGTCGAGCTCGATGTCCATATCACAAAGGACGGAAAGCTTGCCGTGATACACGACTTCAGCACGAAGCGCGTCTTCGGGGTAGAGAGGAACGTGGAGGAGCTTACCATGGCAGAGCTGAAGGGAATCTCCCCAGAGATCCCTGAGCTTGGGGAGGTCTTCGATGCGCTAGGCGATGTCTTCTACGATATAGAGATCAAGGCAAACATCAGATATGACAGAAGAGTGGTAGAGGTCCTCAGCAGAACACTCTCAGAGCGAAGCGGCCTCAATCACATCCTGGTATCCTCATTCAATCCTCTTGCGATGCGCGCTTTCTCAAAGGAAAGCAGAGGCAGATACCCGATGGCAATCATATACGACGGGCCTCCGACAACGGTTCCTCGAGTACTGCAGCATGGTCAGGGAAGGCTGTTCTTCCCCTGCTCATTCCTGAAGCCGAAGGCAGACATAGCGAGGGAGGAGGCAAGGCGTCACCCGGGGTGGAGCCTCATACCATGGAATGCAGACACAGAGAAAGACCTTGAGACAGCTTTGGCATGCGGAGCTAAGGCCCTGATCACAAACAGGACCGACATCATTGTCAGAGCTTTGAAAGAAGCAGGCCTGCGATGACCTTTGTCTCCTCTATTATCGCTTCGCGCTCAGCATCCTCTGATGTGCTGCCCTTTCCGACAGCGAATGAGTTATCGTAGAAGACAGTAGCGCCGGTAAACGCATCGATAGCGGCAAGCCTTCCTTCCGCTCTCACGTACTGATCAAGGTAACCAGGCTTTGAATCGACTATTCCGAGCCTCACGACGATTATGCAGCGCTTATCCGGATATGAGGAGAGCAGGTCCTGGAGGATCTCTTCCTCCTCATCCCCCTCTCCTGCAACGACGAACGAGGAGTCTATGCCGAGCTTTTCGAGGTATCCGCAGAAGACATCTCGCGACTGGGAAGAATCGATCTGGTTTCCCTTCATATCATATACAGCAATGCCAAGGACCGCTGATGATGTATCGAACGCTCCATCATCATGGTAGTCGTATCCGATCGACTTCTGATCAATCATGCTGTAAAGAGGCTCAAGGAAATCCTTCCCTGCCTTCTCCTCTATGCTCTTGATCAATGTGCTGTCGAAGGAGAATGAGAATCTCACGGTTCCATCCCTGAACATAAATGGGTTTGTCTTCCTGAACCTGAATGAACCGTCATCTCCCGTGCTGGAGAGAAGGTAATCATCGGAATCCTCTCCTGTAAGGGTCACTGCAGCATACTCTGCCTTTACGATTGCATCCTTCACTCCTGGATGGAATGGCCCCTTTGTCCTTTTCACATAGACCATCACATCCACGCTCTCCTGGCTTTCCTTACTTGTCGACAGCTCCAGGCTGCCAATGTATTCAAGTGCCCTACCAAGGAGGGAAGACGGGGAATAATCCTCATTTACCACTTTGCCGGAGAGGGAAGCATCAAGCGCGCTCAGAATCGACTCTATGGCCTTCGTATCCCTGTTTTCCTTGTAGTAATCCATCGCCTGCGAAAGCCTATCCTCGATCTGGTCCTCACGGGCAAGTATCTCACGGTACTCTGCTGTCCTGTTCCTGTAGAACCTCTGCTCAGGCGTGACGGAGAGAGCATAGTACGAATAGGATCCGTTCTCGCTTCTGGTGAAGGAATCCCTGATCACGGTTCCGAATTCTGAAATCCTGTCAGTATTGACCATCTCCCTGTAAAAGAGCGAAACGACGTCGTAGCCAAGGTCCCTCGACATCTTCTCCAGGATATCCCTGTAGCATTCAGCCCTTGCAGATGAGAGATCCGGACCATGGCCTTCGCCTACAAATACAGCTGAGCCTATGACGCTAGGTGTCTCCCTGAGCCATGAAGGATCCTCAGCATCCTTCATGGTTGCGCAGGAGACAAGAGCGAAGAGAACAAGCAGGAATGGAACGATTCTTCTCAAAACTCACCTCCCAATGAAACCATGAAGCCGTGCTTCCCTTCCATCCTGTACTGGTATCCCAGGCGGTAGAAGAAGAAAGGCAGCGCTCTATGCTCATAGAATAGCGAATACTCGGAGGAGATGGCAAATCCTCCCTTGCTGTAACCTGCGAGAATCAGTGCCCTTGCTCCGATGCGTCCTTCCTCAATAAGAGTGAATGATGTCCTGAAAACCCTGGAAAGCGATAGATATCCCTCGATTCCCACTCCTCCGAATATGCTGAAATACCCAGATGAATAGGAAGCAGAGACACTTATGATAGGCACGAGGGGGTAAATCAGATCGGTTCTGCCAAGGCTGATGCACGCCTCGAAGCTACCGAACGGGATCGATGCACTCACAGATCCATCGACCATCCAGCTTCCCCTGTTCTCCAGCCTCATCCCAGGAAACGGCTTATTCAGGTAAAGAGGCGATAGAAGCACTGCATCATCATAGGATGAGCCTGCTTCGAATACACCCCTTGTCCTTCCATCAAGATCCACTGCCGCAACCCTCTTCCCGGGCCTCATGGAGCCAAGCGTTATGGATGAGTATGAATCCCTGTAGATGTAATCAAGAGTAGGAACATCGGCAGAACCAGGCTCTGAGATATAGAAGAATGCATCCTGTATCCCTTTATCAATATCCTCAAGGAATGCCTTTCTTCCCCTTCCGAATGCCTCGATCCTTATGCTGCGCTCCTCATGCTGTATGACGAACGAGGAAGAGAAGGCATCATCCATGCTCTCCTCGCTGTAGGATGCAACGCTGAAGCCAGCATCGATTCTGCCCTCCGAAATCCTTCCGAGGCTTTCTTCAATAGCTCTCCGCGAGTCCTCAGGAACCGTATCAGGAAAGACGACGGCGGCGAACAGCCATGGAATGGAAATCATGAATGCAAGGATAAGCGAAAGCCTCTTCATCAAGCGATCCTATTCTGCGAAATACCCTATGATCCCGAGCACGAGGTTAGCGCTTGAGTTCATGGCATCGACAGAGACCCATTCATGGAGCGAATGGAGATTATGGCCTCCTGTGTAGAGATTCGGGCAGGAGACTCCCTTCTCAGCAAGCCTTGCTCCGTCCGTTCCTCCGCGTATGATGCTCTCCTCCATATCGATTCCGAGGGCCTTTCCAGTCTCGAAGACAGCAGACTTTGCCTTTGGATTGCTCCTGTTGGCCTCTACCATGTTCCTATAGGAGATATGCGTCTTTATTGAGGCCTTTCCCTTGTAGATCATCGCAATCGCCTTAACGACTGCCTCAACGGCATCTATTCTCCTCTGGAAGGACTCTCCATCGAAATCCCTTATGATTATCTCCATATCGGCCTTCGCAGCTGTTCCAGAGAGCGAGGTCGGGCAATAGTAGCCATAGCGTCCATCCGTTGCTTCAGGGCTCTCCGACTGAGGAAGCGATGTGAGGATCCTTGATGCGATCGTGAGGGCATTCACGAGTATTCCCCTAGCAGATCCCAGATGGATCGACTCGCCTTCGATCTGGATAGCAATCGATGCGGCATTGAAGCATTCGCACTCGATCTCGCCTTCCCTTCCGCCATCCACTGTATAGACAGTCCCGCTGGAGACACTGTCATATGGGAACTCTGCCATTCCGGCTCCTGTCTCCTCATCAGGCGTGAAGTACACTTCTACATCAGGGTGCTTGATCTCCGGATGCGCGACAAGGTACCTGACTGCTTCCATGATGATCGCAACCCCCGCCTTATCATCAGATCCTAGAAGAGTAGTGCCATCGGATGTTATGATCTCGCCTCCTACATAGGATGCAAGGTCGGGATTGTCCTCTGCCCTTATGACTGTTCCATTGAGAACAATGTCCTTTCCGTCATACTTAGAGTGAAGAACTGGCTTTACTCCGTTCCCTGGGACATCGTCAGCTGTATCCACATGTGCCATGAAGCCAACGCTCTCGCCCTCGGCATTTCCCTTCAGGACGCCTCTGACAACGCGCTCCTTTCCAAAGCATACCTCAAGGCCGAGCTCCTCAAGCTCCTTTGCGAGAGCCTCCAGAAGGACCACCTGACCATCTGTGGTTGGTCTTTTCACTCCGACCTGCGATGGGTCGCTCATCGTGTCGAATGCCGCATATCCAAGAAAACTCCTCTTGAGTTCCTCTCTCAAATCAATCATTGCAAATCTCCTAAGCATGAGCATGTCTTCATGCACTACGATAATGAGTATTGCATAAAGACATGGAATGGTGAAGAAGAACTCAGATGGAGAAATTGTATTTCTTGAGCATTGGCTTCACATCATCGATTATTCCGTAGATCGCGAAGACCGCAAGGATCAGCGCTGTCATTACAGGAGTCTGCGAAATAGCCTTCCCGCTGCTGATCATCGCAGCGGCTATCGCCCAGTTAGCAGCCGGTTCGGTAGTCACTGAGCTCAGCCAGTCGCTGAACGACTCCTCCTTTTCGGTCAGGCCTTTGTAGTATCCGACTATGGACATGATGGATACAGCAAGGATACCTGCCGCTATCGCAACAGCGGATGCTGCTGTCACCTTGCCCCAGAAGACCACATGTGGGATGCATGCATAGACGATCGCAGCTGTCAGGAGCACAGCGCTCTTTACGACAAGCTTCTGCAGGTCCTTGTAGAACTCCTTCTTCTGCGATGGGGAGAGAGCCCTCGCATAATCCTCTGCCTCTGTGTAGAGATTCTCCTCAAGCTCCGCTATCCTCGCCTTCACCTCCGCCAGCTCCTCTTCGCTGACAAGGCCCTCGGTTGCGGCAAATACCTCATCGACGCTTTCATAGGAATCGGTCTTGAGCATGAACTCAAGGTACTTCTCGCCATTCTCCTCTGCCAGCGTCCTTGATGCGATATCATAGCCGGTGCACCCCTCAAGCGAGCGTGCTTCAGGAAGCTCATCCGATATATACTCCATCACAAGCTCAAGGTTCTCATCGATCATCCTCGAAGAGGCAGAGAGAAGCGCTTCCCTATCAACAGCCCCAGGGCCTGACTGTGGAAGAGCGCACGATGCGATCATTGCCATGGCCATCATGAGGGCGATTCCCCTCGTTGCCAGATCCTTAGTCCTTTCCATAATTACCTCCATTGCAGCAATACCTGCACTTAGAATTCGAATCCAGCCAGAAGCGAGATCCTGAATCTCCTGTACTGGCCTACGGCATTGCCAAGCATCGAAAGTTTTCCCTCTTCCTGTGAAAGCGCATCCGTAAACGATATCCTAGGTTCGATGAATGAGTATGGAAATGATATAGTCCAGCCCGCAGAGACCTCCGAAAACACCATAAGGCGCTCATCAGGGACATCATATCCCCAGAAATAGCCAAGGCGCAGAAGCGATGCTCCCACAAAGAATCCGCAGTTCTCAAACGGGTAGGATGAAATGAAGATGCCTCCTTCGAGAAAGTCAAGGCTATAGGAAACGGAGTGGCTGTAACGCACAGGGAACGACACTCTCAGGTCATTGAACCTGTACCCTATCTCAGCATCGATCCTCAAGGATCCATACAGAAGGGAATCAAGCGACATGAGGTCTGCAGACACCTGAAAGCCCTTTGCTGAAACAGGAAGCGATAGCACTGCTGCGATTAAAATAGCCATGATCCTTCTCATGGCTACAAATCCTAAGGTGAAATCAGAGTAAGAAAAAGCGGGTAAAAACGGACAGTTGCTCAGTCCCAGCCGAGTGCATGCCTCAGCTCTTCCTCCATCTTCCCGATTCTCTTCGATGTGAACCGCGCCTCTTCGCCGCCCTTCAGGACAAGGAGGATGCCATCATGGTACTCATCGACCTTGCCGAGAGTATAGCTATCGATCTGTCCCGAGAGGCATGACCATGATACAGCGATCTTCCCGAATGCGCTCCTTCTCCTGTAGAAGACGATATCCCCATGCATGACACAGAGCCTTCCCGGCTCAAGCTCCGTCCCCTCCTTGACAATCATGGATGCAGGAAAGGAGAAAAGGCTTCCCTCGGCACCGGTTTTCCTGATCATCTTCTCCGTGACTACGGATGAGAAGACATAATAGAGAGCCACCAATGCGGCAAGCAGCGGCAGCAGAGGCCAGTATATCACGCCTCTGAAGGCTGCAAAGAACACGAAGACTCCGAAAACGATGAGGATCACCAGAAGAACCAGCTGTTTCATGCCTCCATTGTATTGTTTTTGATTCCATTTGTCATTCAGCGAGCAAAACAAAGGGCAAATGAGAATAAGGAGTATAGGACATAAGCATGTGCACAGGTCCGGGGCGTCCCCTTTCCCCGGACCGGTGCGATGCTTGAAAGGAGACGAAGATGAAAAGAACCCTGCTTGCCATAATGGCCATCCTCATCATGCTCTGCTCATGCCAGGAACAGACAAACAGAGCCTCGCTGAGGATTCTTCTTGAGAAGGATACCAGGACAATAGCCCCTGAGGGATATCCTCTGGATGTCACGAAATACAGGATAACGGGAAGCGGTCCTGGAGGCGCGTCCTTCGATATCACAACAGGAAAGACAAGCGTATCGCTTACAGGACTGGTGATCGGAACATGGTCGCTCAGGGCCGAAGGACTGAATGAGAACGGGGACATTATGGTGTACGGGGAGACCGAGTTCCAGCTATCGATGAACAGCACAAGCACCACCATTACCCTGTCCACCCTATATGGAAGCGGATCCCTGAGCCTCTCATTCTCATGGGATCCCGCAAGGATATCCAGCCCGAAGCTAGACCTGACGCTCACCAGCCAGTATGGAAGCAAGGACAGCATAACGCTGACTCCGACGGCCTTCAGCGCATCAGAAGGAACAGCGTCCTTCAGCGGATCCGGATATCCATCAGGCTCCTACGTGCTATCCGCAAGGCTATACTCAGGAGAGGTTCTTGCGGCAGGATCGGTTGAAGCAGTACGGATCGCAGGAAACAAGACAAGCACAGGATCCATCGCATTCGATCTCGATAAATACCCCGATAACCCAGGATCGCTGAATCTTGTGAACCAGACAGGAGTCCCTGTCAGCTGCAGCATCGAAGGAGTCTCGGACACGACTCTCGTAGGAAACAGCGTAGTCGCATCCCTTGCATCTGATTCAGGGGATATCAGCGGCTTCCAGATCCAGTGGTATCTGGATGGTGCCTTCATCGGAGAGGGAATCTCCGCATCATTCACCCCGAGCGCCGGAGTGCATAGGATAGATGCAGTGGCTTCGACATCCAGGCTCGGCTCCTCAGGCTCATGCGGGAAGAACTTCGAGACCGTCCTGAACACAGCTGAGGGCATCCCTGTTGTCGGAGGAGTGATCAGGACATCCGAGACAAGCCTCGTGCTAGGCGCGAAGCCTGTCATAAGGTTCCTTCCTGATGGCAAGGTGCTTGCTATCAGCAATGCCGCAAAGCTCGTGCAGATATGCTCGCTTCTGCGCAACACGCTCAGCATAGAGAAGACGTACACGTTTGAAGAACTCGGAATCACAGCTGCCGAGGTGAAGGACGTGCAGGCAACACAGCTTACCGAGGCCGCATCCAAGCTTGTGATGGCTGCGGATTCACCTGCATCCACGTTCCTCTTCAACTACAGCCATGAGAATCCGATCATGATAAAGTCACGCGAGAGCAAAGGAGACTATGGAGTGCATAGCGGAACGCAGTACCCGATAGGCTCCTATAGGAAGATCCTGATGCTTCCGCTCTATGACTTTGCATTCATCCTCGGCCACCAGGCCGATATGGGGGGTTCGTACCTGATTGCAAAGAGATACCTCGAGTCAACCGATGCGGCATACAATGCGGGATCGCTGAATCTCCGCACGTCATTCCATCTGGCTCTGAGGAGCACACCGACTGTCACTGCGGTGAACCCAGAGGGCTCGATGTGCGTGGTAGGATGCGAGGCAGGAGGATTCTACGCATATGCCCCGTCACGGATAACGGATCCTTACTTCAAGATGGAGGTCGCATGCACAGTGGATCTGAAGAACAAGACATCAGGGCTGAGGAACATGTCCTTCATCGGCTATAGCCAGATCGCGTTCGCAACAGCGACGTCCATCGGAGTCGCGACAGCGAGTGCCTCGAATTACCAGTTCGCGCTGACATCGCAGCAGTCCATCGGAGAAAGGGTCGTGGAGGATATGAAGACAACAGATGACTATGCATACACATATATCATCGACAGCGCAGGAAACTCAGTCTGGACACTCAAGCCGAATGAGGACAGGACGCAGATGGTCGGATTGGGAGACCTCAGCCTGCCCGTTCCGGACATGAATGCAATAGAGATATCCGGAAGCGGAACCAATGCCCTCGTCTACAACAGGGATTCAGCGGACTCAATCGTACTGCTTAGGATAAACAGATAAACGAAATGGGCTGCTGCACGCAAACCTTCAATCAAAGGGCGTGCACAGCCCCATTGTCACCTATTGGATTCAGCCTTTCTAGCAGAGAGCGCTGATGAGTATTCCTTGTAGTGTATGCCAACCCTATCAAGCATCTTCTCGACAGATGGCTGGATGCCGCATAGCGCGATCCTCACGCCCTTTGCCTTGCAGTCCTCGAGAATGGACTGCAGCTCCTCAGCACCGCTATGGTCCACCTGGGATACGCCTCTGAGAGAGAAGACTATCTTCGTGAATCCCTTCTCGATCAGGGATGAGACTTCGCCTGTGATCTTTTCCTGGGTCCCGAAGAAGAGCATGCCGTTTATGTACACGCATGCGACCTTGTCATTGATCTTCTCTGTCTGCAGAGTCAGCTCCGAGCTTGCCCTCAGCACGAAGAGGACCATCGAGAGCCCTACTCCAATGAGGATTGCTGTCGTAAGGTCGAATACGACTGTCGCGATCATCGTGACAAGGAACTGCGCAATCGAGGTCTTGAGCTTCTTGGAGAAGATGACATGTATTGTCTCCCACTCATTCATCCTCCATGCAGTGACCATCAGAACTCCGGATAGAGCTGCAAGAGGGATCCTTGCCATCAGAGGAGAAAGGAGGAACATGGAGAGAAGAAGCCCTGCAGAGTGGATTATCGATACCATCCTCGTAACGCCGCCGCTCTTGATCGCAACGCTTGTGCGCGCAATGGCTGCAGTTGCAGGAATACCTCCGAAGAACGGGATGATTATGTTACCGATTCCCTGAGCATATAGCTCCTGGGTCGCATCGAGCTTCTCACCCTTCATCTTACCGCCGGATGCGCCGCATAGCAGGGACTCTATCATCCCGAGAAGCGCAATCGAGAGAGCCGGGGATATGAACTTTATAAGATATGCCGGGCTGAGGGATGAGAACATAAGCCTCTCCTCAGGGAGAAGCGTCCTGGGGATTGCGCCGACTGTTGCTACATCGAGGCGGAATATGAGCTGGACCACAAGTGCTACTATGATCGCAAGAAGCGAGGAAGGAAAGACCTTGTTGAGCTTCCTGGGCCATACGATCATGATCAGGGCACATAGGAGCGTATAGAATACAGCGCCCATTGCCGGATGAAAGCCAAGGGATCCATAGCTGAGGAGCTTTGCGATGGCATTGCTTCCCTGCGAGACAGTACCGAATGCGTTATCGATCTGCCCCAGCGCGATGATGATGGCGATTCCGGATGTGAATCCCGTGATTACTGGCTTAGGTATGAAATTGACCAGCTTACCCACCTTGAAGACCGCAAATACAAGAAGAAGCACGCCTGCAAGGAAACCTGCAGCGAATACTCCCTGAAGGCCGAATGAAGCAGCCAGGGAGAGAAGTATCGCAGCCATTGCTCCTGTCGGTCCCGAGATCTGATATGACGCACCTGAAAGGCCTCCGATCACAAGACCTGCGATGATTGCGCAGATCAGTCCGGATGCGGCATCCGCACCGGATGATACTCCGAAGGCAAGAGCCAGCGGAAGAGCGACAGCTGTGCATGTGATACCTGCCATTGCATCCTTCATGAAGGACGAGGCATTGTAACCCTTGAACTCTCTCTTCAAGGATGAGAAATAGTTGTTTATCTGCATATAGGTAACCCTGAACAATATACCTGTTTCAGTGTCTAAGTTCCATATCGGATAGGCTGAAAAATCAAATGATTTTTGATTTTCCAGGAGAGAGCCGATTCTCAACAGTTTGCTCCGATACCATAGCCGGATGCATCATATGGCAGAGAAAAGACCCGGAAGCGGCTAGGCCTCCGGGTCCCTTCGATTCTCTATCGATCAGCTCTTGTATACTGGAACTTCCTGATACTCTGTGTGGAGCAGATGATGTGCCTTCTCCGAGAGCGGCTCGCCAAGGTAATCCTTGTAGAGCTTCTGGATGGATGGGTTCTGGTGAGAGCATCTCTTCACGCACTTCTCATCATCCTCATAGAGGCCTGCGATTCTCTGTTCCCTGACATCGTCATCGGTGCCATATGGCTGGCCGCCACCTGCGATGCAGCCGCCTCTGCAGGCCATGATCTCAATGAACTCGAAATCTGGCTCCCTGCCAGCAAGCTTGTCTTCCTTGACCTTATCAAGGAGGCCCTTTGCGTTTGCCATGCCATGCACGACTGCAACGCGGACCTTCTTGCCATTCACATCGACCTCGCCGCGCTTGACTTCATCCATGCCGCGGACAAGATTGATGTTAGGATCCGGAAGCTCGCTTCCTGTAAGGCCGAAGTAAGCTGTTCTGATAGCAGCCTCCATAACGCCGCCTGTTACGCCGAAGATGGTTCCAGCTCCTGAGTACTCTCCGATCGGGCTGTCTGCCTCGCTCTCCGGCAGTCCCTTGAAATCAAGGCCGCGGGAATTGATCAGGCGCGCAAGCTCCCTTGTCGTGAGGACAAGGTCGATATCATAGTAGCCTGATGACTTTGCATGCTCACCATCGCGTGTTCTCTCGAACTTCTTTGCGGTGCAAGGCATGATTGCAACAGAGAAGATCTTCGACTTGTCGATATTGCACTTCTCGGCCCAGTATGTCTTTGTGACTGCACCCTGCATCATCATAGGGCTCTTAGCCGATGAGAGGTTCTCGAGAAGCTCCGGATAGTACTTCTCAACGTAATCGACCCAGCCTGGGCAGCATGATGTGATCTGAGGAAGGACCTTGTTGTTCTTCATCCTGTCGATCAGCTCATAGCCCTCTTCCATGATCGTGAGGTCTGCACCGAAGTTGGTATCGAAGACATAGTCCACACCGATGCGCCTGAGAGCTGTGTAGAGCTTGCCTGTTGTGATATCGCCTGGCTTGAGGCCGAATTCCTCGCCGATTGCGACCCTTACAGCAGGTGCTATCTGTACAGCTACGACCTTCTCAGGATCCGCGATTGCCTTCATCAGGTCATTCGAGTGGTCCTGCTCATAGATAGCTCCGACAGGACAGTGCGTCACGCACTGGCCGCACTTGATGCATGGGCTGTCGTTGAGCGGGAGATTTGCAGCTGGGCTCATCTTTGTCTTGTCACCGCGTCCGATGAACTCAAGAGCGTAGACTCCCTGCAGGGACTGGCAGACCTGAACGCATCTGCCGCACTTGATGCACTTCTCAGGATCGAGGACGATGGCTCCTGTCGATCTGTCCTTCTTGTTTTCAGCAAGACGGACCTCGAAAGGCTGCTCCCTTACTCCATACTCGATGGCAAGCTTCTGGAGCTCGCACTTGTTGTTCCTTGTGCAGAGAAGGCATGAGGAAGGATGTGTCGACATCGTCAGCTCAAGTATTGTCCTTCTTACATCATAAAGCTCCTGATCATGGGTTATGATCTTCATTCCCTCTGCAGCAGGTGTCGAGCATGCCCTGATGATCTTAGCGGATCCTACCTGCTTGCACACGCACAGTCCGCATGAGCCGAATGGCTTGAGGTCTGGGTGATAGCAGAGTGTCGGGATCCTTATTCCTGCTTTCCTGGCAGCGTCAAGGACGGTTGCTCCCTCTGCTACCTCTACGTCTATTCCCTGAATATTGAGATGAATCATTCTTCACTGCCTCCTAACGAATCTCGATAGCGGAGAATTTGCATGTCTCCTTGCAGACGCCGCACTTGATGCATACGCTTGAGTTGATCTTGTGAGGCTTCCTGACTTCACCGGAGATAGCTCCGACCGGGCACTTGCGTGAGCAAGCCGTACAGCCTATGCACTTATCCGGATTGATCTGGTAAGAGATGAGCTTCTTGCACTTGCCTGCTGGGCACTTCTTCTCCTTGATATGCGCTTCATACTCCTCTGGGAAGTATCTGAGCGTTGAGAGAACAGGGTTAGGAGATGTCTGGCCGAGAGCGCAGAGAGAGCCCTTCTGCATTGCCTGGGCAACCTGCTTGATCTGCTTGATATCCTCTTCTGTTCCGTTTCCGTTCGTGATCTTCTCAAGGATGTTGCATAGCGTCTTTCCGCCGATACGGCATGGAGCGCACTTACCGCATGATTCATCGACTGTGAAGTTGAGGTAGAACTTAGCTACGTCAACGATGCAGTCATCCTCATCCATTACGATCATGCCGCCGGATCCCATCATGGAACCGATCTTCTGGAGACCGCCGAAGTCGATAGGAGTATCGAGGTTCTCCTCTGTGATGACACCGCCTGAAGGACCGCCTGTCTGCACTGCCTTGAACTTCTTGCCATGAGCGATACCGCCTCCGATATCATAGACGATCTCCCTGAGCGTAGTACCCATCGGGACCTCTACGAGACCTGAGTTGCAGATCTTTCCCGTAAGCGCGAATACCTTCGTTCCATGGCTGTCAGCTGTACCGATGGATGCGAACCATGCACCGCCCTTGGCGATGATCGCAGGAACGTTAGCCCATGTCTCAACGTTGTTGATTACAGTCGGCTTGCCCCAGAGTCCCTTCACTGCCGGGAATGGCGGTCTTGGAAGAGGCATGCCCCTATGGCCTTCGATTGACTGAAGAAGAGCTGTCTCCTCTCCGCATACGAATGCACCAGCGCCGAGCCTGATCTCGATATCGTAATCGAAGCCGGAACCGAGGATGTTCTTTCCGAGAAGACCATACTCCCTTGCCTGCTTCATAGCAACCTCAAGCCTGTGGATTGCGAGAGGATACTCAGCCCTGATGTAGATGAAGCCCTGATGCGCGCCGATCGTGTGGCCGCAGATAGTCATAGCCTCAAGAACGGAATGCGGGTCGCCCTCGAGAGTAGAGCGGTCCATGTATGCGCCCGGATCTCCCTCGTCTGCGTTGCAGACGACGAACTTCTCATCGCCTTCAGCCTGCTTGGTGAAGTTCCACTTCATCCATGTAGGGAAGCCTGCGCCGCCGCGGCCTCTGAGTCCTGCTGTCTTCATCTCCTCGATTACCTGATCGGGAGTCATCTCGAAGAGGACCTTCTCAAGAGCCTTGTAGCCATCTGCTGCGATGTATTCGTCGATGTTCTCAGGGTCGATCGATCCGCAGTTGCGGAGAACGACTCTCAATTGCTTCTTGTAGAATGGGATGTCCTCGACTTCCTCATATGGCTTCCTTGGGGTCTTGTCATATAGAAGCCTCTTAACCTCACGGCCCTTTACGACATGCTCAGAGATAAGCTCCTTAGCGTCCTCTGGCTTGACCTGAACGTAGAAGGAATCCTCTGGGAGGATCTTCACGATTGGTCCCTGCTCACAGAATCCGAAGCAGCCTGTCTTGATTACCTGGACCTGCTCCTCGACACCCTGGGCCTTTGCTTCCTCAATAAGGGAGCGATAGATCTGATCTGAGCGAGAAGATTCGCATCCTGTACCGCCACAGACGAGAATGTAGTTCTTAAATCCCATGTTACTGCTCCTCTTCTACAAGTTCGATCTTCTTATCCTCAAGAATCTGTCCCTTGATAATATGCTCATCAACGATCCTGAGAGCTGTCTCCTTGTCCACTGAACCATAGACAACTACACCATTCTCAGGTGTGAATACCTCTACAACAGGCTCCGGGTTTGGAGCAGCTGATCCACTCTGGGTGATGATCACGTTATCCAGTCCTTTCGCTTCAAGCTCATCGGCAATGGCATTAAGCACGACCTTGGCTCCTGCTGCGATTCCCGATGTTCCCATTGCTACAATCACATGGACCGGGCGGCCATGTATATTGCGTTTCTTGAGATTCTTCTCCTCACGCTCCCTAATGGCATGAAGATCGGAAAGTGAAAGTTTAGCCATTTTCTCTCCTTGTCCTAACCATCTTGCGGATCGTTTCCTTGAATAAGGAAATCCCATCCGCTCTCTCCAGGTCAATTCCCCTGGATTCAATCTCGCTGCCTGAGAATACCAGTTCGATATCCCCGGCAATACTCAGCCTGATTCCCCTGCCGGCCTGGAATACAGGGAAGAATGCGTCCCCTGGATCATCGAAGCTCCCATCATACGGGGACTCGAATCTGAGGACCGTCCTGTCTCCCTCTCTCTTAAGGGAGCACTTCCCTCCGCTTCTCTCCTCTATCAGCCTAAGCCCCATTCCTCTTCCCTTTCCCTTAGTGGAAAGGCCTGTGAAAGGCTCTACGGATGGGCCACGCCCATCATCCACCACCGTGACAACGGCTATTCCGTTCCCAAGATGGATGTCAGCAGCTATTTCCCTGGCTCCGGCCTCGGTGCTGTTGACTACGGCCTCAAGAAGCAGGTCGGATAGAGCATGCATCAGGCAAACTTATCCAAAACCCCGGCAACCTGGTTCTTGGTGATCTTGCCGAATACCTCTCCGCCGATAGACATAACAGGAGCAAGACCGCAGCATCCGATGCAGCGCACAGCCTCAAGGGAGAACTTACCGTCGTCAGTAACGCTTCCTACAGTGAGACCGAGCTCCTTGCCAAGCTCCTCGATGATCATATCTCCACCCTTGAGGTAGCAAGCAGTACCTAAGCAGACCTGGATATTGTATTTGCCAGGCCTATTGAGCTTGAAGAAATGATAGAAAGTCAAAACGCCCCATATTGTCGCAAGAGGAACACCGAGCTGCCTGGAAACCTCGTCCGCAGCCTCCCTTGAAATGTATCCGAACTCCTCCTGGACCTTATGGAGGATCATAATAAGATTACCTGGCTTTTCTTTCCATTCAGAAATAAACGCATTCAGATCATCAGAAAAAATATTCTGAGACATAAATCCTCCTTCTCTTAATCCTAATTTACCATATTAGCTAAATATATCATCCTTGGCAACAAATCTGAATGCGTGCATATATACAATAAAACAACCAACAATTAAACACTTACTGTTATAATATATATGATTATATTCATATTATTATGGTTTAATTATCAGTAATCATAGCAGAAATACACCATAAGGTGAAAAAACAACGGCAAAAACCGACCGTACTCTCGTTTCGTGCATATAACCGGAGATTATCCTTGCCTGTCTCCAGGCTATGTTTTTCTACAGCGCGGTAATACTAAGAATCACAATATCGGGATTATGGCAATTATTATTTGACTTGCTTCTTTTGATTATATACTATTGTTCACATAAACAGGAACATACCATGAATAACGAGATGCTTATCAGAATCACAAGATACTACAGATCCCTCAATAAGCTCAGGGCAATCGGGCTTGAGAAGGTATTCGCACATAACCTAGCAGATGCCGCAGGAGTCTCGGCCGCCATCGTGAGGAAGGACTTCTCGATGCTCGAGATACATGGGCAGAAAAGAGGCGGCTATGAGATCACTGACCTGATAGACAAGCTTGGATCGATCCTTGGCAAGGGAGAGCCTCAGAGCGTAATAGTGGTAGGATGCGGAAGAATAGGCAAGGCACTGATGCACTACTCGGGCTTCGAGCCTGATGGTATCAGGATGGTCGCAGGCTTCGACTCCGATCCGATCGTGTACTCCGATGCATCCCACCCCGTGCCTGTGTACTCGCTCTCAAGGCTGGAGGAGATGGTGGAGGCGCTGAATGTTAAGGTAGCTATCATCACAGTGCCTGAGTCAGCGGCAGCCGACTGCTATCAGAGGCTTCTGGATGCAGGAATCAGGGGAATACTCAACTTCTCCCCTATCACGCTGAAGCCACAGATGTCCGCAGACGGCGTGATGCCCGTAGTGCATAACATCAACATCGCCCTGGAGCTTGAGCAGATATTCTACGAGCTCCAGTTTCCTCTGGGGAAAGGCAGGGCATGAGAAGCGGCAGCTCCTCACGCACATTCTTTCTTTCCATAACCGCTGCATTCAAGAAGAAAACCCCGCAAGCTGGATTTCTTTCCGGCTTCCGGGGTTCTCCTTATTACGAATGGCATCAGCCATCATGATCTGAGGATGTCCATGAACTCCTCTCCTGTGATTGTCTCCTTCTGATAGAGGAACGATGCCAGCTGATCGAGCTTTGCCCTGTTCTCTGTCAGGATCCTGATCGCCTTCGCATGCTGTGTCTTCACAATATCAACGACCTTCTTATCAACCAAGGCCTGGGTATCAGCGGAGCATGCAAGGGAGGAATCCCCTCCAAGGTACTGGTTCGATACAGTCTCAAGGGCGACCATGTCGAAATCCTCGCTCATTCCATACTGCGTGATCATTGCCCTTGCAAGCTTGGTTGCCTGCTCGATATCATTCGAGGCACCCGTGCTTATAGATCCGTAGACAACCTCCTCCGCGGCTCTTCCGCCTGTGAGCGTTGCGATCTTGTTCTCGATCTCGGTCTTGGTCATCAGGTAGTGGTTGCCTTCATCGACCTGCATAGTGTATCCGAGTGCGCCGGAAGTACGTGGTATGATCGTAATCTTCTGGACAGGAGCAGAGTCCGTCTGCTTTGCTGCGACAAGGGCGTGGCCGATCTCATGGTATGCAACAGTCCATTTCTCCTTGTCGGTCAGGATAGCGTTCTTCTTCTGGTAGCCTGCGATCACGACCTCGATGGATTCCTCCATATCGACCTCGCTGGCCTTGCTTCTTCCATCCCTGATTGCCCTGAGCGCGGCTTCATTGACTATATTGGCAAGCTCAGCGCCTGATGCTCCTGCAGCCATCCTCGCTATCTTCTGGTAATCGATTCCATCCTCTGTCTTGATCCTCTGGGCATGCACGCGCAGGATAGCCTCCCTTCCCTGGAGATCGGGAAGCTCAACAGGAACCCTCCTGTCAAAGCGTCCAGGCCTCGTAAGAGCCGGATCGAGGGACTCAGGCCTGTTGGTAGCAGCAAGGATGATGACGCCTGTGTTGCCTTCAAAGCCATCCATCTCTGTCAGAAGCTGGTTGAGAGTCTGCTCACGCTCATCGTTTCCTCCGAAATTCCCATCCCTCTTCTTGCCGATGGCATCGATCTCATCGATGAAGACGATGCATGGGGCCTTCTCCTTCGCCTGCTTGAAGAGATCCCTTACCTTCGAAGCACCCATTCCGACGAACATCTCGACGAACTCAGAGCCTGAGATAGAGAAGAAAGGCACGTTCGCTTCTCCAGCTACAGCCTTGGCAAGCATGGTCTTTCCTGTTCCTGGAGGGCCTACAAGGAGGATACCCTTTGGCATTGATGCGCCGATCTCCTTGTACTTGGTAGGATCGTGGAGGTACTCGACTATCTCCTTGAGATTGTCCTTTGCCTCATCCTCTCCTGCCACATCGCTGAACTTTATGCCGTCCGAGGACTTTACGTATATCCTGGCCTCCGACTTGCCCATTCCGAACATCATCGAATTGCTTCCGCCGCCCATCCTGTTCATCATCTTCCTTGTAAGAATCTGACCTAGCAGTATGAATATGACGATAGGCACAACCCATCCGAAGAGGAAGTTCATGAAAGGAGAGCTCTCCTCTATGATCTGGCTTGAGAACACGGCTCCTGATGCATGGAGCCTATCGACAAGGCCCGGGTCGTTCATGAGACCTGTCTTGTACACCATCGTTCCTTCCTTGTTCGTGAAGACGATCTGGTTGGACTGAATCTGCACCATTCCGATCTCACCTTTATCGGTCATGCTCATGAAAGTCCCGTAATCGACTTCGACAACACGCCTCTCCGCAATGGACGGAACGAGAAGGAAATTGAGGAGCATAAGCACAATCAGTACGATGAAATAATAGAAAAGCAACGGCTTCTTAGGGGTCTTTACCTCATTCATTTCATACCTCCCGCAAAATAACCACTAATGAATAATCAGAGAAGCGGACAAAGTCAAATGCGGATCAGAGATTTCTTATCCAGGAGAAGAGATACTGCTGCGAAAGCGCCTGATAAGGAGCGAAATACGATGGGTCCTTGTCAGGATAGTACTCTGCCATCACCTTCTTCATCCACACATCCAGAGGAAATCCCTCCTTTCGGGCAAAGCCGAAGATGAGGATGCATGATGCTACCTTAGGCCCTATTCCCTTTATCTCCTGCAGTGCCTCGAATGCGTCATCGAAGGACAGGGACTGGATGGAGTCGAGTATGGAGTGCTTTCTTACGGCATCTATTATGAATGGTGCCCTGAAGCCCGTGCCGAGGGCCCTCAGCTCCTCCTCTGTTGCACGCGAGAGCTCATCAGGGTCCGGGAATGACCAGTAGCCCTTCTCGACCTCATGGCCATATGAGCGGGAAAGCCTGTCATAGAGGCCCTTTATCCTCTTGATGTTGTTGTTCTGGGAGAGAATGAACGAGATGGTGGCGATCCATCCATCCTGGTTGAGGATCCTGATCAGCCCGTTCTCCTCTGTCGCTCTTCTGAGGACAGGGTCCTTCTTCCCTATCTCCTGCCTTGCCTTCTCCCAGTCATAGTCCAGAGCCATGTAGTGGTAGAGGAATGGATCGTCCTCTGCATCCTCGATTCCCCTTATCCTGTATACCTTGTCATTGAGGACTGCCGAGAATAGGCCATCCTCTTCCTGCCAGCTGAATGACTGCCCGCCAAGGAGCGTTTCCCTTAGATTCTCTTCCATACCCTATTTATATTCCAAAACGGCTTTGATTGCAAAGTGATCGGAATACCCGATTCCAGTCCTCACGCTGTATGCACGGGGCCTTGAAAGCGTATCCTTCGCCTCCTCGGGATCTATCACGCAGCCATATGCAAGCTCCATCCCGGCCCCGTCGAAGAGGCTCCTGCCTGCAAGTATGTTATCGAGGAAGGACCACTGGCCCTCATAGCAGTACGTGCCCTTCCCCAGATCGAGCTCCCAGTCAAGAGACAGCGCGTAGTACACAGAGCCGCTTACCTGCCCCTGGTCTCCTGTGACAGGGAATGCGGATCCAGGGCTCTTTGACAGGGCATCCTCCCCGCTTTCCGGATCGGTGTTGAAGTCCCCTGCCACGATGACAGCGCCCTCGCATAGGGAAGCAAGGGAATGCACGTACTCCATCATCGCCCTTCTCTCCTCCTCGCCCCCTCCTATCCTGCTCTTGGCATGGAGAGCGAAGACTGTCAGCAATTCACCGTTCACAATGAACTCGAGCTTCAGGATGCACCGCCCCGACTGAGGCGAGTGGATCGTTACCGAGGATGGCCTGATCCTGCTTATGAAGCCTACTGCGAGCGGCCTGTCATCGGCTATGCCGTAATAGCGGTACCCTCTCTTCCTCAGCCCTGCCTCAAGCAGGTCCACAAGCACAAGACTGTTCTCGACCTCCTCGAGTATGATGATATCCGCATCGATATACCTAGATAGGAACCGGGAGTAGGAATCGATGCGCTTGCCATAGCGGATCTCATTGTAGCCATCAGAGTACCTGAAGCCCTCATACTCATAGCCATCGTCCCTGGAATCGAAGAAGGCATAGCAGTTGTAGCTTGCTATCGAGATGCTTCTTCCTTCCTGGGTGCAGGAGCAAAGAAAAAGGGATATGACGATGATTATCCACCTCATATCCCTTATACAGCAAAACACTCTGAAAATGTCAGATTTCGCTTATGCTTGATACGATTCTCGATAGCATTCCGTACTCGCGCGCTTCCTCTGCGCTCATCCAGCAGTCGCGCTCGGTATCCTTCTCGACCTTTGCTATATCCTGTCCTGTAGCCTCTGCAATAACCCTATCCAGCTTATGCCTGAGCTCCTCGATCTTGCCTGCATAGATCTCGACATCCACAGCAACGCCACTCATCTTAGAAAGAGGCTGATGGATCAGGTATGTCGAATCAGGGAGAGCAAGCCTTCTCTCAGCTGGCACTGAGAGGAATATGAGGGCTGCAGCCGATGCCACAAGGCCCATTCCGATGACTGTGACAGGGGAATTGACGAATCTGATCATGTCATAGATCGCAAAGCCTGCGTCCACATCGCCTCCCGGGCTGTTGATATACACATGTATCGCATCGGATGACTCGTAGTCGAGGGAGAGGATCTCGCGGGCGAACTGATCTGCCTTATCCTTATCGATCTCGCCGGAGATGAAGAGCGTCCTCTTCTTCAGGAGCTTCTCATTGAGGCCTGGATCGGGCCTGTATTCTTTCTTCTGTTCTTCCATGCCTTTCAATATATCGAATAAAGGGACGGGAGGCAATGATTGAAGCAAAGAGCCTTGATATATATAATCAGACAGATGAAGTCAGCAACAGTATCCGTAATAGGCCGTCCTTCGGCAGGAAAGTCAACATTGATCAACACGATCTGCGAGATGAAGGTATCAATCACATCCCCGACTCCTCAGACAACCAGGACCAGGATCAGGGGTATATATACAGACCAGAGGGGACAGCTTGTCTTCACGGATACCCCGGGCTACCACCTGTCTGATAAGGAAATCAACAGGAGGATGCAGGAGATCACTGTCTCATCCCTATCCGAATCCGATATCATCCTGTACATCATAGACGGCACAAGGACAGCGAAGAAGGAAGAGGAGGCCATCGCATCCCTTATAAGGAAAGCAAAGGTCCCTGCTGTCATCTGCATCAACAAGGACGACATCCTGACAAAGGAGAACAGGGAGGATGCGCTCTTCTTCGCCAAGGAGAACTTCCCGGAAAGCCCTGTGCTCTTCTCATCCGCCTCAGAGGACCAGGGCGTTGATGAGATACTCATCGAGCTCTACAGGCTTGCCCCGGAGGGCGAGATGATGTACGACGAGAGCCAGTACACGGACCAGGACCTGGAGTTAAGGATCTCTGAGATCATAAGGGAGAAGACCATCAACCTCCTTTCAGATGAGCTTCCGTATGCTGTATTCGTCGAGGTATCGGACCTCGAGTACAGCGAGGAGGAGAAATCGGTATGGATCCGCGCCTTCATAAACGTCGAAAGGGAAGGCCAGAAGGGAATAATAGTCGGAAAGGGCGGAGAGAACATCAAGAGAATACGCCAGCAGTCCTTCAAGGAGATAAAGAGGATATTCCCAGGCTCCAGGCTCGAGCTTGACCTCAGGGTCAAGGCACAGCCAAAGTGGAGGAACAACCAGGTGATACTGGATAGGATCTTCAGGAAGAACTGAGATAGAAACACCGCCTCGGGTCCCGGGCGGTGTCCTTATCCTATCTGATGAAGTTCGTCCTCACCCTCTCCTCTTTCTCAGGGAAAGGGATGCCTGCCTTCTCAATGCATCTGATCAGGTATGCCATGTTCTCACCCAGGAGACGCATCGTCTGCATTCCCTCTAGGTCCTTCCTGACCTCATCCGGCGTATTGCCATGGACCTGGTTCCAGTAATTCGAGGAAACAACCGGCATCTCTGAGATCGTGAAGTACTTGTTGATCTGCTCGAAGGTGGAGGATGCACCTCCCCTCCTGCATGATACGACAGCAGCGCCTGGCTTGAACCTTACCTTTCCCGAGATCCTGTTGAAAAGCTCATCGAAGAACCATGTTGCAAGGCCTGAAGCAGATGCATAATACACAGGGGATCCAAGGACAAGGCCATCTGCGGCTATTACCTTCTCAGCAGCCCTGTCAGCATCCTCCTTGACGAGCGTTGCCTGTATGATCTCAGTCTCTATCCCAGCCTTTCCAAGGGTGGATGCGACCTCGCTGAGCGCTGTGAATGTGCAGCCCTCGGCCCTTGGGGAGCCATTGATCAGTATGACCTTTGCCATATCAGTACCTCCTCAGGATAGGCAGGATGTTCTCGCTTCCGCATGCCTTTACGAAGCCTGCGAGCTTAGGTCCCTTCTCCTTTCCGATCAGCACCTCGTAGATGACGCGGAAGAAATCAGCGTTCTCGATTCCGTTGTCGCCAGCTGCCTTGTAGATGTATTCCGAGAACTCCTTCTCCGTAGAGGAATCGAGGTGGGCCTCGACATATCCAGCGAAGTCCCTGATCGCATTCCTCTCCGCATCGCTTACCTGATAAAGCTCATCGCTATCCGTCCTAAGGGAGAACCTGAACTCCTCAGGAGCATACTTCCCAAGCCAGTTGCGTGCGCATACAAGCCTTGTCCTGAGCCTCTCCTTCTGGCTTTCGGTTGCATCGCTGAGCCTCGAGAGGACCTTCTCGATATCACCGGAATAGATCTGGAGGTAATTGCAGATATGCCTGAACGGGATCTGGTAGCCAGGCTCGGAAGGTATATTATTCCCGTCGACCTGGGAAAGCTCGTAGATCCTCTTCTCCTTCTCCTTCCTCTTCTCGTTGACAGGAAGGATGCCGAAGTAGATTCTCTCGCAGTTGTCGTAATCCTCATAGATCTTGAGGACATCGAGATCGAATGAGATAGCGAACTCGCTTGAAGGCCTTGTGCCTACGAAGAGATACCTCACGATCTCAGGCGGGTAGACCTCAAGGACATCATACAGATCGGCAACCTCTCCGCCCGAAGACGAGATCTTCCCTCCCATGCCCTTGAGCTTGATGAAGTCATACCTCATCGATACAGGAGCCTCGCCTCCGAACACCTTCACGACGTTCTTGGAAGTATCGTAGGAACCTCCCTCAGTGAGGTGGTCCTTTCCACCCGGTTCGAAGTCGACGCCTTCCCTGGCCCATCTCATCGGCCAGTCGATCCTCCATGGGAGCTTTGTATTGGGCGTTGTCCTTATATCTATGGTCTCGCTCCTATCGAGCTCATCATCATGGTATGTGAGCATGTAGCCGCCATCCCAGCCTGTGACTGTCGTCGTATCCTTGTTGGTGAATGATGAGAATACCGATACAGGCCACCATGACTCAGGAAGAGGCTCAGTGCGGTACTCATTGAGCATTGCCCTGATCTCATCGCGCTTCTCGAGAGCAGTCCTGATGCCCTCTGCGTACATATTGCTTCTGTATCTCTCAGCCTGATACAGATATTCAGGGAATACACCTACAGCAGGGAGGATCCTCTCCACAGCCACCTCGTTAGCCCTCGCGTAGTTCTCGGCCCTGCCGGTCGTATCGGGGACCATCGTGATAGGGAAGCGGAGATAGCCAGCAAGACGCTCTGGATCCGGCATATTCTTAGGAACCTTCCTGAATACATCGTAGTCATCCCAGCTGTATATGAACCTTACGTTCTTTCCCTTCTCCCTGAGGGCCCTCACGACAAGGTCCACTGTGATGATCTCACGGAAGTTGCCGATGTGGACAGTTCCTGATGGCGTGATTCCTGAAGCGCATGTATACAATTCCTTATCACCCTTCTCGCGGATGATCTTATCTGCCATTATGTCAGCCCAGTGGGCATTCTGATTTGGATTCTCACTCATGTTAATCGATTATGGCAAAGTGCATTGTTCTTTTCAACTGCTAGGTGGATTTTTTCGTCCTTGATGGTTATACTCTCAGCTATGAAGCGCTTCTCAGCCTTAACACTTGCAGTATTGGCAATTATATCACTTCCGCTATCAGCGGCAAATGTATGCTGGTATACCTCCACGGAGCCCTATCAGATGATGGCGGACGGGTCCCTGTTCTCCGATTCAGGGCTCACCGGAGCCAGCAGCGTGATACCTCTTGACAGCATCGTGGAGATCAGGAACAAGGAGAACGGAAGGACATCCATAATAACAATCAGGGACACGATGCCCGAGATGCCCTCAGGCAGGGTGCTTGCGGTCACTTCAGAGAGCGCATCCGAGCTTGGCATGCAGTCATCCCTGATCGATGCCGATATCAGGATCATCCAGGAAGGGATCAATGAGGAAAAGGCTCACGATGAGGATACTGGCTGGTACTCATTCGACCTTGGATCCTATGATGCGGCAACATGCTTCCTGTACTATTCGCGCCTTATCAAGAACGGGCTCAAGCCTGCTATCACGGAAGAGGAAGGAAGCCTGAGGCTTGAGGTGAAGTACATAAGGAAATTCGAGATCGACCCGGTAAAGAGGAAGATTGCTCTTGCAGGAATACAGTCACCGGAGGAGAGGGCAGAGAGGAATCCTATTCTCTGAGGAGCATGGAACGCTTAATTGACTCATTCTTCCCCATGAGGGGATGGCCTGTTGCAGCAATCGTAATACTGACGCAGTTCATCGCATCATACCTTGTGAATCTTCTCCCATACAGCGCGCTCAGGGCAATATACCCATTCCTGAGACCTATGAGATGGGAAAGGAACGGACAGATATACCAGAGCCTGTTCCATATCAGAGCGTGGAAGGATTACATCCCGGCTGTAGGCCAGTTCGACAAGAAGAACATGAAAGCATCCCTTACCCCGCCATATGTCTCGCAGTACCTCCTGGAGGGAGCAAGGGCGGAGCTTTGCCATCTATATGCAGTGGTATTCGCGATAGTGCTGCTGTTCATGACAGTCGATTCGGCGCATATCAAGATAATGCTATGGGCCTTCGCCCTTAATGCGCCATGCATAATGATACAGCGTTATAATCGCCCCAGGTTCGAGCGCTTCATGAAGAAGGACGAAAGAGGGGCGATCGCATTCGCTGAGTTCTGGAAATCAGAAATCAAGGAAGAAGGTGAATGATCCGACGAGCTTCGATGCGTTCTGGTAGCTCTCACCGCTGATGATATATGCAAGCTGGTATCCGAGATCGATGAAGTCAAAGGCCGATATCGTGAACTGGGCGCCTGTGGAGCATAGGAAATCGCTCTGCACAAGCTCTGTATTGAAGAGCTTCCCTCCGCTGTATCCCATATCGAAGAAGAGATTGATCCTAGGATGGAGGCCCTTGAGGCCGAGCTTGATGCCTGCAAGCCTGATATCGAAGTTGTTGACCACCGTGAACTGGGTGTTGTAAGTGTTCTTGGTGAATCCCCTCACCTTCCTTCCCAGCGAGAGAGACGACTGCTCATACTGCGGAACGGCGCTGCCATCTGTCCAGTTGACGTTCACCCTGTCTATCGCCACGATCGAGAACCAGTTGTTCTTCTCCGTTGCGTAATCGAATAGAGTGCATGCTCCTACTGCATTGAGCGTCACCGAGTAGAAATCGGCAAAGCCATCGAGCGCGCTGTTGAGAGCCTTGGGGGCATACCTGAGCTCTAGGTTTGCCCAAAAGCCGTCGTTTGTCATTATAGTATCCGACATAGCATCGAGCTTGAGGGATAGCGAGAACGAATTGCCGAGCATCATCCTGCTTCCATGGACATCGGAGAGGATATTGCCATCATCAGGAACGCCTGCAAGGTATTGATCAAGTGTCCTGATTGCGCCCGGAACGCCATTCTTCCTCGTCTTTCCCACTGCCATTGAGTCGACGTTCTTCTCGAACTTTCCCCAGTAGCCAGCAGAGAGCGTCAGAAGATCCTTGTCGCCAGCAGGGGAATCAAGGAAGCCCTGATTGAACCTGACTGCCCAGTCTGCGACGATGACATCATATACAACGGGATCCTCCTTTATGATTGCGCCTGTGATAGGATCCTGCCAGACCTTCCTCTGGTTGTATCCTGCGCCTACGATCAGGTCGATCTGCGTCTTGTCGCCCTCGATAAGGGAAGCGCCTTTGTAGCCTGCTCCTGCCATCAGATACGAAGGAAGGAAGCCTCCGAGGATCTCAGGATGCTGTCCGAGGTCCTTGAATACGAATGCCCAGTCAGCGGCAAAGAGCGATGAGCAGATTGCCAGAACAAGAAGGACAAGGGTTAGTTTTCTTCTCATAGATACTCCATTCAGCCAAAGCCTGATACGCAATACCCGATTCCTCCATGCAACAGGCATTCCTTGTCCCGTTTTATGTTGAATGCCGGACTTGATGATCTAAGGATTATGTGCTATATTCTCTTAGCACGGGCCTATAGCTCAGCGGTTAGAGCAAAGGACTCATAATCCTTGGGTCGCCGGTTCAAATCCAGCTGGGCCCACATATCTCGAGGAGGAATCTCCTCGATTTTTTTTGACCTGATTCATCGTATCGCTATTCATGGAGGCAAAGCAAGACTATTTCGCATGTTCTTAATTGACATTATTTCATAATTTGTAAAAATGTCATCTATAGAGGTCCGTCATGAATATAGCCAAGAAAGCCTACTCAAGGATATTCCAGACAGCAATGCGCATCGCAATCCCCTTCCTTCCATACAGACGCCCTGTCATACTCGACTCAGTCGATGATGTAAGCACTGTCCTGAAGAAGAATGGGGTCAGAAGGGTCCTGATCGTTACAGACAGGAACATCAGGAAGAACGGGCTCACAGCACCGCTTGAGAAAAGCCTGGATGAAAGCAATATCGCATTCACTGTATATGACGGCACTATGCCCAATCCAACATCGGGCAATATCGCAGAGGCGCTCGATGGCTACAGGACCTCTGGAGCAGAGGCGCTGATCGGATTCGGAGGCGGATCCTCGATAGATGCAGCGAAGGCAGTAGGCGCATGCATCGCAAGACCGGGGAAGAAGCTTGAAAGAATGAGCGGGATACTCAGGATACGCAGAAGGATCCCGCTGCTCTTCGCGATCCCGACAACGGCAGGAACGGGATCGGAGACTACTCTTGCGTCAATCGTAACAGACAGCGAGACAAGGCATAAGTACCCCATAAACGACTTCCCGCTGATCCCTAGGTATGCAGTGCTGGATCCTGAGCTGACAGTATCGCTTCCTCCATCGCTGACAGCATCCACAGGGCTCGATGCGCTCACGCATGCCATAGAGGCATACATCGGACGCTCTACCACAAAGGAGACCAGGCAGGAAGCAAGGACAGCAGTCAGGCTGATCTTCTCGAACCTATGCGCTGCATACAGGGACGGCAGCGATATCGAGGCAAGGAGGAACATGCTCGAGGCCGCATTCCGCGCAGGAAGGGCCTTCACAATATCATATGTCGGATACATACATGCCGTTGCGCACTCGCTTGGCGGCAAGTACGACATCCAGCACGGGAAGGCAAATGCAGTGCTTCTCCCTAAGGTCCTGGAGTTCTATGGAGATTCATGCACGCGTAAGCTTGCAGAGCTTGCCTCTGAAGTCGGAATAGAGGGAAGCGAGAAGGAGAGAGCAGAGGCATTCATCTCCAGGATCAGGGAAATGAACAGGATGATGGGAATCCCCGAGTGCTTTCCGGAGCTCAGGGAGGAGGACATCAATGAGCTTGCAAGGTATGCGGACAAGGAAGCGAACCCGCTGTATCCGGTCCCGATCCTGATGGATGCAAAGGAGCTTGGAAAGCTGTACAGGCTTGTCCTCGGCAATGAAGGCTGAAGACATACGATTTCTGGCAAATAGGGCGCTTTGGCATTATAATCGCTCTATGGACAGGAATAATACATGGAAGATAGCCATAATCGTTCTAGTGCTTCTCTCAGTACTAGGGGTCTTCGTGATGAAGAAAAGCCCATCCTCGCTTGGCCTGGCGGAAATCCAGAAGGCAATCGATGAAAGCAAAGGCAGCATCAATGCGGATACCTTCTCCCCTGAATACGTAGCCTCGCTTGGAAAGCCTGCCATATTCGTATTCGGGGAGAGCTGGTGCCAGCCATGCCTATCGATGATCCCGTCGCTTGAGGAGCTTTCAAGGGAGCAGAGCAGCGTCGTTATAGAATACGTCGACCTCGAGAAGGTTCCTGAGGCACTCTCATACATCCCCATCTCGGCAACACCTACCATCGCTTATTACCTTGAGGGCGGCAAGCCATACATGCCCTCCGATCTCATCCCTGTCGATTTCATACAATACGCTGACAGGGAGACAGGGGAAGCTGTGCTGACGCTCTCGATAGGAGCAATCGGCAAGGATATGCTTTCCATGATCATAGAGGACCTATCAGATGCCCGATAGCATGCTCTCGCCGCTAGCTGCATCGCTTGCAGCCTCAGGATGGGAAGCATTCGCATTGGCATTCGCGGCAGGAATCGCCGCATCCCTGACGCCATGCTCCTTATCGACGCTTCCTCTTGTAATCGGCTATGTCTCAGGCTCCGATGGGCCTGCCTTCAGGCTTTCCCTTGCATACGCATCGGGATCTGCAGTCACATTCACCATCCTGGGGATAGCAGCATCAGCGCTAGGAAGGATGATAGGAGTGCAGTCACGCATCTATTACATCATCCTAGGCGCTTTCATGCTTTTCTTCGCGCTCCAGATGTGGCATGTCATATCACTGCCTGGCTCAAGGCTCCAGGGGCTGAACAGGAAGAGAGGATACATAGGCGCGCTTTCTGCAGGAGTGCTGTCAGGGATCTTCTCATCGCCTTGCACAACGCCGATGCTTGCTTCGATCCTCACGCTTGCTATAACAGGAAGGGACACAGCAAGAGGCGCTATCATGCTTCTGCTGTATTCAGCAGGCAATACAGCGCTCTCGATAGCCGCAGGAACATCCTCGTCATTCGTCAGGAAACTGGCCAGAAGCGGGAGGATGCATGCCCTCTCTCGCTTCCTGGAGATCCTCCTGGGAGGACTGGCATTCCTCCTGGGCCTCTACATGCTTTACCTGGGATTCTAGATCTCAACAGGCTCCTCTATGGCATCCAGGCTGTCAAGAAGGGCATCCATCATCGTGTCAATAACGGCATCCTCCCTGATAACGCCCCTGTATATGCCAAGATCCTCCTTGATGCCATTGCCGTAGAGCACAAGATGCGGCTCTGCATAGAAGAGCTTCGTATTGTAATCGCTCTGCAGCGAGCGGAGGCTCTCGTTGAGCTTCTTCGACAGCGCTCTGAGGTCAAGCGCCTCGATGGAGCATGCGAAGATGTACTTGCCGCTATGATGGGCAGTCATGGCATATGCCGACGCAACCATGGCATCGCTGCCATAGAGCGATGGCATTCTATGGAACCTGACCTCTATCTCTCCGACCATGTACTTCCTGATCACTGCAGAATCTGCCTCGGGAAGAGTCGGGAACTCATGCCAGTCCAGAGGCTGGCAGCTGCTTATGTCTACTATCATATCCTCTCCAGAAGGTTCTCGACTGTAAGATCGCTGAATGCCTGGTTTCCCTTGAGGCAGAATTCAGCCGCTACAGCCTCGCCTATTGTCTCTATATCCCTGGAATCCTCGGGAAGGCTTCCGAAAAGAACCTCCACGATATCCACTATCCTTATCTTATCAAGCGGCCTTGATGGCGCGAATGAGGTGCGCTGCGTATTCGTGGACATGACGAATCCGGCATCCTCAAGCTCATTGAGGTACGAGTATACCCTCACAGAAGGAATGGCAAGGCGCCTTGTCAGCTCCTTGATGCTCACAGGCCCATTCCCCCTGCTGAAGCTGTCTGCGACCATCAGCGTGAGGTTGAGTGATTCCGATATCACGCTGAAAGGCGACTGCGGACGCCCAAGGAGCATTCCCTTATCAGGGCGGAACTGATGGACGAAGACTATCTCACCGGCAACGATGACTATGTACCAGCATATGTACATGTACAGGAGCATGAAGAACAGGGATGCCATCGAGCCGTAGATCACTGAGTATCCCACCGAGAAGGAGACAACGAACCTGAACACCCACGTCAGGAATGCTGTTGCCAATGCCCCTACTGCCGCTCCCAGGCATGCAGACGAGGGATGGACCTTCACATTAGGCACATAGAGGTACATGAGGAAGAACATCAGGAATACTGCCAGCATTCCAAGAAGCCCCTTTGCAGCCTGCTTGAGCACGCTGTTCCTCTGTATCAGAGTGAGCTTCACCAGGATCGCATTAAGCGAGCTCTGTATAGCAAGCGCCATTACAACCAATAGCGCAATGACTATAAGGAAGGTAAGGAAGGCAGTGAACCTCTTCACCGTTCCCGTCCTAGGCCTGGTGCGGAACACCTGGTTGAGAACCAGATAGACCTTGTTCACAAGCAGTATGCCTGTGAAGATGAATGATATGAGGCCGAACACGCCAAGCGACATCGCATTCGATGAGAGGCGCGAGAGCGTATCTACGATCTCTCTCCCGACCTCGATGCCGAACATCTCGGTAAAGACATCGCTGATAGCGGAAAGGAAGTTCTGAAGCACCCCGAACGTCGTGAGGAATGCAAAGAGGAACGTAATGCATGGGATTATGGCAATCAGCGTCGAGTAGACCATGCCCGACGCCATTATGTTCACATTGTCCCTTCCTACTATCCTGAATGATGAGGAGAGAACCTTCCCGGAGTCCTTTGCCCATAGCCCTAGCCTGGCAATGATGCTGGCCTTATCGTATCCGGGATCACCTTCCGTCATAGTCCCTCATCATCTCGCTGTAGAAATCAGCTATATCCCTGGTAACCTCATCCCTGTTTGTCTCGTTGAGGATCTCATGCCTTCCGCCCTCGTACAGCTTGATGCGCACATCGCGTATCCCTGCCTTCCTATAAAGCGAATAGACCTTCTCTACTCCCTTTGAGTAGCCTCCGACAGGATCCATGCTTCCTGAGATGAAGAGAATCGGCAGGTTCTTCCTGATATTCGCTATCCTGTTCCTGTCGTTTGCCTTATTCGAGAGATCGATCAGGTCGGCATAGAAGGAGGCTGAGCATACGAAGCCGCAGAACGGATCCTCCTCATACTTCCTGACCTCCTCCTTGTCCCTTGAGAGCCAGGCGAATCTGCTCTCCTCATCCCTGAAGGGCTTTGAGTATGCGGAGAATGCAAGCTTATCCATATCCTGGTCAGGCATCCTGGAGCCCCACTTCCTGGCATGCATGAGCGCGATCCTCCTGCCTATCTTCCCTATTATCCCCTGATAGGCTCCAGTTCCGCATATCACAGCGGCATCGAATGCCTCCGAGTGCTCCGATAGAACTATCCTCGTGATGAACGAGCCCATCGAATGGCCGAAGATGAAATGGGGAATCAGAGGATGGTCCTGTGATATCCTCTTATCGACCTCCCAGCTGTCGCGGCACACGACGGAGCTTCCGTCGCTCTCGGCAAACCAGCCCTTCTCATCCTCCTCCTTCGTGAGTCCGTGTCCTCTATGATCCTGGCAGTAGACAGAAAAGCCGAGCCTGTTCATATCAAGAGCAAAGCGCTCATAGCGCAGGCTGTGCTCTGCCATCCCGTGGTTTATATGCAAAGTGGCCTTTGGTTCGCTGACAGGCCATACCCTATAGAACAGCTTGTGTCCATCTTCCATAGCAAGGTATCTTTCTTCCATTCCAAAGTCCTTTCCGATATTGTTTCGATATTGTAATTTATTGCAGGAATATTAGCAAACCATAATACTAGTATACATACACATGGAGATAAAGGAAATGTATCTTATGGTATCTGACATACATGGGGAAGAAGAGGGAGCGGAGCTTGTGAAGAGGGCCGCCAGGCACTTCGGAGCAGAGGGAATACTCTCAGCAGGCGACCAGTGCCCGGATCCATCGGATCAGGCATTCTACTCATCGCTGATCTCCGTAAGAGGAAACTGCGACAGGTTCTATGAATACGGGGCTGTTCCATTCCCTCCGCGCGTGAGATCCATCGATCTTCTTGGGCATAGGATCGAGATCACGCATGGCGATCTTCTTTCCCTCGATGACTTCGACCTGGGAAAAGGAAGCATATTCCTCCATGGGCACACACATGTCCCGATGCTTGAGGAAATAAACGGGATCTACTCTGTCAATCCCGGATCGCCTTCGCGTCCGCGCTCCTCAGAGGGCCCGACTGCAGTGCTCTTCTCGGAGGATGGCCTTGTTCTCTTCTCGCTTCTTGACTTCAGCCATCTCAGAAGCCTCTCCTTCTCTTCCTCGAAGCCCTGAATCAGCCTTAGATACGGGACAGTGGAGCTGTCGAGTGAGCTATCGGGGTCCATTATGAAGCGCTCATCGATGCCGAAAGGAGGAACAGAGAGGCTCTCGAGCAATTCAATACCCTCCCTGAGAAGCGTCCTGCTATCGATTCCATACAGCCTGAGATGCCTGAAGGCATAGCGCATCGCTATCCTGCTTCCATAAATCCCCTTGGGAACGCTTCCGAAAGAGGCGGGAAGCTCAGTGAGAGGCACAAGCCCCCTTGAGATCAGGGCAAGCATCAGGGAGCTTTCGTAAAGCGCGAATACAGGCGCTGATTCAGCAGGGATGCCGCGCTCAGCAAGAAAGAGCGAAACAGGAAGCATGAGAGGAAGCCCGATCGCTGTCATTATCGCCATAGGATAGGATCCCCTTGGATCGACCCTGTATGGAGTATGCTCCTTTGTCTGCAGGCAGCCTGGAAGCGATTCGAGGCCCTTCGAGAGAACCTCATGGCCTGCAAGGCTGCAGCACAGCTGGCTTATTGCCCTTGCATGCTCATCAGCGCTCTTTCCCTTCAGGCATGGCATGCTGTAATCGCTCTCATTCCCTGCGAGGTACGAGAGAATCGCTCCCGTATGCCAGACATCCGTTCCAGCTGCTCTCGCTGCATCTGCGATCTTCCTGACATCCTCAGGAGAGTAGAAGCCGAGGTTCGAGCCGAACATCATGCACTCCTGGTAACCTGGGAGAACGGAGTTCGAGCTGTCCCTTCTCCCGCATGCAAGGAAGCAGTCCTGGCATGACTCAGGGAACTTCCCGTACTTCTCGGTGAATGCAATTCCATCCAGGGCATAGCATCTGGGATCGAAGCGCCTGCTGTATGATGAGACAGGAAGCCATCCAAGCCTCAGCCCGTTGTCGATGAATGAGGCAGAGCCATGCTTCCTGACTCTCCTGAGCTCTGGATTCGACTCAATCCTCCTCTTGGTTGCTGCAACAGCCTTGTCCTTCGATATCTCATCCTGCCTGCTGTAGCCCTTGAGGACCATGCCCTTGATGTTCTTCACAGCAAGCGCATACCCAAGCCCATCCGATTCGATCGTCCTGTCATCGGAAATCACAGTAGAGAAGATTATCCCGTTGTCTGCTGCGCACCCTGTAGAGAGAACCGCATCATTGGGATTCCTCCTGACGCACTCCGAGAACGAGCGGTAGGATGCTCCCCTGAGAGACTCGCATGGGATCTTATCGGCGTTATCCGGATAGATCGAGATATATGAGAGCTTTCGCGACCTGCCGATCAGGACCACTGCATCATACCCCATCCTGTATAGGCTGTAGCCTGGAGCGAGATTCGAGTATGAGAGCGAGATCCTGCCAGTTATCGGGGACCTGAAGAGAATAGTGAACACAGCGCCTCCGGGGAAGGCAACGCTCTCCTTTGAAGGGGATGAGATTATGACGGGATTCTGGTCCTTGTACTCATTGTACAGGTGCAGAGCAAGAGGCAGGCCTCTTGTGCCATATGCGATTGTCGAGATCTCATCCTTATCAAGATAGACGCATAGAACGTTCATGCGATGATTATAATTCAAATCAGATCAAATGGATACACTGTATTCCTTTGCCTTAAGGCGCAGGCTGGATTATCATTAGGCAATGGATAGAATAACTATATCCCTTGAGGGAAAGAGAACAGATATCGCAAGGAACACTGGAATCGAGAGCCTCTTCGAGCCTTCAATGCTCAGGGGATACTCATCGGACACAATCGTAGCAGCAACAGTCAACGGCGTCATCAGACGTCTTGATCATCCAGCTGAGGAGAACTCGGAAATCAATCCTGTTCGCCTGTTCTCGCCTCTGGGAAAGAGGGTTTACAGGAAGACGCTGTGCTTCCTCCTCTCCTATGCATCCTCAGTCATATACCCCGATCGTTCCCTGATCATAGGGCACAGCCTGGGCGATGGCTTCTACTTCCACTACAAGGACCAGGAGGCAATCGATGCATCCAGGCTCAGGAAAGCCATGGAGAAGGCCATAAGGGAGGACAGGAAGGTATCACTGACGACACTGCCCCATGGCGCTGCGCTTGAGTACCTGAGGTCCCATAGCATGGAGGAGACAGCAAAGCTCCTTGAGTCCAGGAATGACTCAAGCTACTCATTCTCAGCCCTGGATGGGTATCTTGAGCTTGAGACTGAGCCGATCGTGCCGAACCTGGGCATCCTCGAGGTCTGGGACCTGATGGAATACAGGGACGGAATACTCCTCAGGTATCCCCAGTCGAGAAGCTATGACAGGATCCGTCCATTCGAGGATAATCCGAAGCTCTTCGATGTCTTCTGCCAGAACAAGAATATGGGAAAGAGGCTTGAGCTGGAGAGCCTTGGGGCCCTCAACCTCAAGCAGCGTGATGGAGATATCCAGAGAGCGATAAGGCTCGAGGAGGAGAGCCAGAGGAACAGGATCGCAGAGATTGCTGAGAGGATAGCATCCAAGGGCTCTGTCAAGGCTGTATTCATAGCAGGCCCTTCCTCATCGGGAAAGACGACATTCTCCCTTAAGATCTCAGAGCAGCTCATACTGCGTGGCCTGAGGCCAATAAAGATCTCGCTCGATGACTACTACCTCCCTCCTGACCAGGTGCCTCTGGATGAGGATGGGAAGGCTGACTTCGAGGTGATGGAAGCACTGGACCTGAAGTGCCTCAGAGAGCAGATTGGATCGCTTATCATGGGAAGGGATGTCCATCTTGCATCATGGGACTTCGCTGAGAAGAAGAGGACCTTCAGCGAAAAGGCATGCAGGATGGATGATAGCTCCGTGCTTGTCATCGAGGGCATACATGGCCTCAATCCAGCCCTTCTTCCGGATCTTGGCGAGGACATGAAGTTCCGCATCTACATATCGGCTCTCACGCAGCTCAATCTCGACACGAGGTCGAGGATAAGCACCACTGACAACAGGATCCTGAGAAGGATGATAAGGGATAACAGGACAAGGGGGCTTGATGCTGTGGAGACGCTTACGAGGTGGCCATCGGTGGAGAGGGGCGAGAAGAACCACATATTCCCTCTTCAGAACATGGCAGATGAGATGATCAACAGCGCCCTGAGCTATGAGATCGGGGTCCTTGCTCCATTCGCCATTCCTCTTCTGAGATCCGTCGGCAGGGAGCATGGGGATGCATACACGAATGCAAGAAGGCTCCTATCGTTCCTGGAGCTGGTCTATCCGATACAGTCATCCCTCGTCCCTGAGGACTCGATAATAAGGGAGTTCATCGGAGGATCTGTCTTCAGCGTTACCTGATTCCTGTCTCGTAAAGCACCCTGGTCTCTATGATGAGATCGGGGTAGCGCGAGATCATGTTCATAATCCTCAAAGCAGGCCCGGAAGGCTCATTGGTGCCCTTCTCCCATGCCTGCACAGCCTTCTCCGAGACAGCAAGAAGGGATGCGAACATGCCTATGGAGAGATGGAGGCGCTCACGAAGCGCTCTTATCTCATCATTCGTCATTGAATGCACTGGCTCTATTGCCAGATACCTGTTCTTCTTAGTGACGATGCCCTTCCGCTTAGGGTAAAGGGCATCGCGCACAGTCTCCTCATATACAGAGATCATTGCTTATTGTAGATATGGAGGCACTCATTGAGCTCCTCAAGGATCCTATCCTTGCACTTTCCGCAGCCTGTGCAGCAGCCTGTGAGGCTCTGGAGATCCTCGAAGGAGCGTACCTTGTCGTTCTTCACAAGGTCCTCGATCATGTGGTCGGTCACGCCCTTGCACTCGCAGATCATCTTAGCGCTGTTCGCCTTGTAAGGGTTAGGCATGCCGTTCTTCTCGAGATAATCGTCGATTGCCGCCCTGAGGGCCTTGTCGCCAAGGACAGAGCAGTGGAACTTATGCTCAGGAAGCCCTCCGAGCTTATCCGTGATTGCGGACGGGGTGATCTCATATGCCTGCTTGAGCGTCATACCGATAGCCATCTCGCTCATCATCGATGTAGATGCGATTGCCGAAGCGCAGCCATAGGTAAGCCATCTGAGATCCGAGATCCTTCCATCCTCGACCTTTATGCCGACTCTCATCTGATCCCCGCATGCCAGGGAACCCACTTCGCCTACCCCATCAGGCTGAAAAGCCTCGCCTTCCTTCCAGATGTTCCTTGGGTTGATGAAATGATCCTTCACTGTATCCGTATAGACCCACTGGGCCATGAAGCTGTTTGCCATTCTCATACCTTCCTTGTGCTCATGTTCCTGATTCTCTCGATGATCGGAGGAAGCTTCTCGAGCACGTATTCAACGTCTTCCTCTGTGTTGTACCTTCCAAAGGAGAACCTGACTGATCCATGCGCAAGCTCAACATCGAGGCCTGCAGCCAGAAGCACATAGCTTGGCTCGAGGGAGCCTGATGCGCACGCGGATCCCGTAGAGACCTCGATTCCCTCCATATCAAGATAAAGGAGGATCGACTCGCCCTCAGCGGAAGGGAACGATACATCGAGGGTTCCCGGGAGGCAGTACTCAGGATCGTTCGATCCGTTCACTATCACGTGGGGGATTCTCTCCTCGATTCCCTTCCTGAGCATCTCCCTGAGCTTCCAGAGCCTGTCATGCTCCTCCTGGAGATTGGCCTTAGCGAGCTCTGCGGCCTTTCCTATGCCATAGATCGCCTGGTTGCTGTATGTGCCTGCCCTTACGCCCTTCTCCTGATGACCGCCATGCACGAAAGGTGCAATCGGCGCATGGGATGATGCATAAAGCACTCCTATTCCCTTCGGCCCGTAGAACTTATGGCCTGAAAGGGACAGGTAGTCGACATCCAGGTCCTTCACCGATACAGGGATCTTGCCGATTGCCTGGGTTGCATCAGTATGCATGTATGCACCCGCTTCATGAGCCATCCTGGAAACCTCCTTCACAGGCTGGATCACTCCCGACTCGTTGTTTCCTGTCATCACGGAAACAAGAGCAACATCAGGTCCCATGAGCTTCTCCATGGCTTTGAGGTCGACCCTTCCCATGCTGTCTACAGGGCATAGGTCTATCCTGTATCCCCTTCCCCTCAGGTACTTGACTGTCTCGATGATCGAAGGATGCTCGATAGCTGTAGTGACTATCCTCGTCCTGCCATCGATCCTGTCATCGATGCGGTCCCTGAAGAGACTGAAGACCGTGTTGTTGCTTTCCGATGCGCCCGATGTGAAGTACACATCGCCAGGCGCTCCATCTATCAATGCTGCGACCTCTCCCCTTGCCCACTCTATTCCAGCTTCGCTGTTGCGGCCAAAGGAATGCATGCTTGAGGCGTTGCCGTAAAGCGAGGAATTCTCGCTCATTATCGCAATCACCTCATCGGCCATGCGGGTCGTGGCATTGTTATCAAGATAGACAAACCTTCTATCCATTCAATTTACCTCTCAGCTATGAAATTACCGATATACAAATTACTCGTCAAGACTTGCAAGCACCATCTCCATATCGCGCCGGAACCTGATACGATGGCGCTTCGCCCACTGCACATAAGCGCATGATGGCGGAAGATAAGGCGCTGTCATTGCCATCAATGGCGTCACCTTCCTGCATCGCGGGCATTTGCTGAAGCGGCTCTCGTAGACAGTGCATAGGCTTGTCTTCTTATCGAAGAAGGCGCATGTCTTCTCGCTGTCTATCAGCAGGATGCCCCTATAGACGCACTTCTCATGGCAGCAGAGCCCGCACCTACTGCACATATCCTCCCACTTCATCAGAAAAGCCCCAGCATAGCCTTCTCGTTGATCTCAGGCAGCACCTTGATCAGGGATACGGATGCAAAGCCCTCCCTGCATACCTGGTAATCAGGCGCGAATCTGGATGATGAAGGATGGAACTCAAGGTTTCCTGCCCCGTCCTTTATCGCTACGAGCCTCTTATTGCCATCCTGGCTTATCACCTCGATCTGGTCAGGGTACACTATGTTCCCGACTGATGCGAGCCTGTACATCCCATTGAAGGGATCCGGAACGTTTATGTTCATGAAGGAAAGGGCAGGAATCGCGCCGCAGAACAGGGAAAGGTTCGAAGCAAGGAACCTGGCGGCATTCACGAAGCTCTCTGCATTGCTCTTCCCGCATGAAATGGCGATTGCCTTCATGCCGTACATGGTAGCCTGCCTTGCGGCTGCGCATGTGCCCGAGAAGAGTATATCGGAGGAAAGGTTGTATCCATGGTTTATCCCTGCGATCACGAGATCGGGCTCAACAGGGAAAAGCTCGGACCTGTGGCTGTAGATTATGCAGTCAGCGGGCGTGCCTGAGAGATGGAAGCGCTTCTCTCCGTACTCTGTCATCTCAAGGCTGCCGGAGATCGTCATGGAATGGGACTTCGCGCTCTGCTCAGAGGACGGGGCTGAAACCCACACATTGTGATTGTGCTCCAGAAGCACGCGCTCAAGGACATTGATTCCCTCGGCCATGTAGCCATCGTCATTTGAAAGAAGTATGTTCATCAGGATGATGATACATTCAATTGCGCTTAATATCCATAATCATAGGACAGCAAGGCTGCCCGATGGCACGAATTCCCTCAGCCTCGGATGGAAGCCGAATATATGCTCGTATTCCTCCATCTGCTTCCTGATATGCTCCACGCCCTCGTCGCCCTCGGCAAGGACAAGCATCGTGCCTGACACTCCGACCGAGATCTGCATGACGCTCTTTATCGAGGGGCTGTCAAGAAGCCTCCTGACTATCCAGTCGATCTCGGGGCCTGTGAGCTCTGCAAGCTTGGCCTGTATCTTCTGCTCAGTGTTCATTGCCTTGGCAAAGGAATCGCTGTCAGACCCAAGTATGGCGCTCTCAGCGGACTTCGAGAGAGATGAGGACTGCACAAGATAAGACACGTAGTTCCTTTCCTTCTCCGGGAACTCCGATGTAAGCCTCCTGATCTCACGCTCCTGCATTTCCGTAAGCACAGCGCCAGGCTTCTTCTTCCTGACCTTCAGGATCGCTTCCCGGCTCTCCCTCCTGAATGCCTCCACCTCATCGTAGAATACCGATACAGGGATCGAGCATTCGAGAATGAGGGACCTGAGATTGCCATTGAAGGGATATGGATGGAATGAGTACCTGCCCATCCCGATATCGAAGAACATGATCGTCTCAGGCCTGGAGAGGAATACCGCTATCACATCCTTGACCCTTGCGGAATACATCGACGAGAACGAATTCGCAGCAGGGAGCATTCTCAGCATATCGCTCACATCAAGGCCAAGGGAGAAGAGATTGTCAAGCGCATAGAAGATGCCTGAGAAGACAGTAGCGGCAAGATGCGGCGGATCGGAAAGAAGAGCAGGACCCTTGAGGACTATATCCATGCCAGGGAACCTGCATCCATCTGCAATCATAGCCTGGATCATTGCCTTCACTGTATTGGCCCATCTGTCCTCGGTCCTGTACTTTATGCTTGTGACCTGGAATTTCTTCCTGTCCTGCTTTGTCGCGTTGCTGACCCTTACGGTATTGTCATCGCGCCTCGAGATGGAGATCCGTATGCCCTGGCTGTTGGTGCATACCACGCTGCTGCCGTTGCAATGCTCCGAGAAGGCACCGAAAAGCGTCGTAGCCTGAGGCACCTCGACTATTATCTGAGGTTCCTTCGAATACTCGCTTCTATGAATTCTGCCGATGCCTTCCATCCAATCCTCAATTATTAAGATTATGCATTCGATTTGCAGAGAACACAACAAGAATCTAGGCAACATGGAAATCATGAACCCTTATAATGCAATCAATTGGAATGAAGCAGATGCATTATTCCCCTTTTGCAGCATTGCATGAATATAGAAATAGACGGTCTTCTTCCAAACCCATATAATTAATAGCCATATGCTTCTGAAGGGGAACGGAATGATGATAGGAAGGAGAAGGAAGTTGTCGCTAGGTGCCACCATGAAGGCCATCATCCTTCTGTATTTCCCTATATTCATCATAATCCTTACGGTCTTCTTCGTAAGCAGCATGAAGACAAACCGGAATGAGATCCTCCTGTACATGGACCTCCAGAAGAACGAGGTATCAAGGACGCTCAATGCGTACATAGGGGATTTCGAGAGGAGGAACTTCAGCGCAGATGGAGTCATGGAGCGCTATGGCACCATACTTGAGAGGAAGGATGAGACGAAGGACTTCCTGCGCGTCCTGAAGGACTCGATGTCCATAGGTTACGCGACTATGAGGAACGTGAAGTGGATTGCGATCCTCGAGGATGGGGAGATCCACACCCATAACACAGGAAACATCGCGAAGACTACCATCGGGAATATGGCTGAGGGATTGACTGGGGATGTCTACTCGCTCTTCGGAAGGGGAAGGTTCTACCGCGATGAAGAGACAGATGAGGTATTCTACCTGAGGGCGATCTACGGCCCCAATGAGCTCAAGGTCCTTGGATTCTTAATCGCGTGCATAGATAAGACAGCTTTGGTTCCCTACTTCTCTGCGATAGAGGCTGAGACAGGCAACCACTATGCTATCCAGACCTTCAGCGGGGATACAGTGTATGAATACAGCAGGTGCAGGCCGAATGTGGAATACGTCACTGATTACAGCCCTCTGATTGACTACGACCTCGTGCTGAGGCAGGACGTGGACATGACAGCGCAGCAGTCTGCATTCCGCCATTCATACTACATCTCGATATCGATCATGCTCATCGCACTGATACTGATGTTCGCCGTCCTCTCCCTGTTCATGAAGGACATACACAGGCAGATAGGCTATGTGCTCTCAAGGATCAGGCAGATAAGCAACAGCGATTTCTCCATACCTGAGACAGAGGCAGCCCTGACGAAGGAGATCGAGGAGATATCGGATAGCATCAACAGCATGGCCCTTAGGATCGATACGCTGATCAAGGAGAACGCGATAAAGGAAAGGAACAGGCAGCAGATGGAGATCGAGCTCCTGCAGGCAAAGTACGCTGTGCTTCAGTCACAGGTCAATCCGCACTTCCTTTACAATGTCCTCGAATCAATCAACGGACAGGCGCTGCTGAACGACGACGAGGAGACTGCTTCAATGATATGCCATCTTGCGGACTTCTTCAGAGGCGTGCTTGATAACAGCGGCAAGGAGTGGACAGTCGCGGATGAGATCGACTTCATGACGAACTATCTCCAGCTTTATCAGTCGATATACCCTGATAGGCTATCCGTCAAGTATGAGGTGGACAATGAGATACTGCCATACCGCATTCCATCGTTCCTTCTGCAGCCCATCATAGAGAACTCAATAGTCCATGGGATGGAGGAGAAGATCGGGCAATGCACCATCCGTATCTCCTGCACGAGAAGAAACGGGATCATACGCTTCTCTATCCGCGACGATGGCATGGGAATGGATCCTGAGAGGCTCAAGGAAGTCAGGGAGATGCTCTACAGCACGAGAAAAGGCAGAGTGGGATTGCCGAATGTGGCAGACAGGATCAGGCTCAGGTACGGAGAATATGCATCATTCAGCATAGAATCGGAGTTCGGCAGGGGAACCGAGGTGACTATAGAGATAAAGGAGGGTCTATAATGGGAGATGGGATCATCAGGGTTGTGATAATAGATGACAATAGGCTCGCCGTGCAGTCGATCCTCAAGGTAACGGACTGGAAGGGACTGGGATGCAAGGTCGTAGGCACGGCCTATGATGGGATATCGGGACTCGATCTCGTGAACAGGGAGCACCCCGATATCGTTGTGACCGACATAAGGATGCCGGGCTACGATGGCCTGAATATGATCTCGCAGCTCAGGGAGATGGGAGAGGAGACTTCCTTCATCATAATCTCGGGATACAACGAATTCGAATACGCGAAGAGGGCGCTGAAGCTCGGCGTCTCCGATTTCCTTGTGAAGCCGATCACGAAGGAGAAGCTCGAGGAAGCCATCACAAATGTGATTGCGAAGCTTATCCCCGGCAGGGTCTCCGAGACGAAGGAGCAGTATGAGGCTATCATAGACCAGGTAAGAACCAACATGCCATCATACTCAAGCCTGGTCCGAAGCTCCATCGAGTATATCGAGAAGAACATACATAAGGATATAACGCTTTCCTCTGTTGCAGAGCATGAGGGTGTTACGCCTAATTACATAAGCCGCATATTCAAGAAGGAGATCGGAATAGGCTTCCAGAACTTCGTGACTCTTCTCAAGATGGACAGGGCGAGGAAGCTTCTGGCCAATCCTCAGAACAAGGCATATGAGATCGCATCGATGCTGGGATACAGCAACTATGCCTACTTCTCGCAGGTATTCAAGAAGGAGTTCGGCTACTCCCCTACCGACGAGAGATTCAACAAAGGAAGGAAAGGGGAATAGAAATGGGCGCCGAAGCGCCCATATATCAGTAATCCTTCATCCCCTCAAGGGTCCTGCAGAGCATCTTCCATTCCTTCTGGACGGTGCTGACCTTGACAGTCTCCTCGGTGGTGTGGGCACCTGTGATCTTGGTGCCTGAGCATACGATGTCCGCATCAGGGAATGCCTGGAAGAAGGCACCGCATTCGTTTCCTCCATGGGAGATCTCGACCAGGATGTCCCTGCCGTACTCCTCATTGAAGATCCTGTTGATGAGTCTGGAGAGCCTGCTATCCGGCTTATACTCCCATTCAGGGGCATCGGACAGGATCTCGAAGCCTGCTCCGAAGATCCATGCAAGCTGCCTGATCCTCGACCTGTAGAAGGATTTGCCGCTTCCATAGCGTGCGCGTGCCATGAAGTGGATATCCAGGAATCCTTCCTCAAGCCTTACATAGCCGATGTTGGCGCTCAGCTCAGCAAGACCCTCGACGTCCTTGCTCATGCGGATGAGCCCATTGGGGGACACGTTGATGATCGCAGCGGCTTTCCTTGTGGAAACCTCGTCAAGCATCCTTCCCTTCTCAGCATCGGACACCTCGATCGTGATGCCCTCGTCCTTTGCAACGTACTCGTTCCTGAGCTTCTTCTGGTAGAAGGATGCGAACTCTGAAAGCTTCTCCCTGTCCTTCGAGGAGAGCGCGATCACTGCTTCGCTCTCCCTGGTGATCGCATTGTCGACAAGGCCTCCCTCGTATGAAACAAGGGCATAATCGACAGGGACCTCAGAGAGGAATCTTGCGACGATCGCATTCGCATTGGCACCGCAGTGCGTTGCCATAAGCCCGGAGTGTCCTCCGATGAGTCCTGATACCGATACCTTGCAGAATGCATCGAAGGCATCATTCTCGCTGTACGACACGGGGAGCTTGACATCGTAGGTAGACGTTCCTGCGCATCCGACTACTATTCCTTCGTCAGAGCAATCCAGGTTGAGGATGACGCGGCCCTTCAGGCGATCGAACTCAAGGTTGCGGATTCCTGTCATGCCTGCTTCCTCATTGACTGTGAGCACGATCTCAAGTGCAGGATGCTTCAGTGTCTTAGACTCCATGACGCACATCGCGAATGCCACTCCGGTGCCATCGTCTGCGCCGAGAGTCGTATCCTTCGCGTGGATATCGTCGCCATCGACTACGACCTCGATAGGGTCCTTCTCGAAGTCATGGCTGCTCTCAGGCGTCTTCTGGCATACCATATCCAGATGCGCCTCAAGGACAACTATCGGAAGATCCTCGTATCCAGGCGTAGCATCCTTCCTTATGATGAGGTTGTTCACCTTGTCCTGATAGGTATCAAGCCCCAGTCCAATGGCGAAATCCCTTACGTAATCGCTGATAGCCTTCTCGTTGTTCGATCCATGCGGAATCTGGCAAAGCTCATCGAAGAGCTCGAACACACGCTTAGGCTCCAATCCTTCAAGGCTTTTATTGAACATATTCCTTCTCCTTATTTCCTGCTGTTTTCCACTGAGTGCATGACAAGAGCCACCGTGATGACTGCATAGCATGCGAATACGCGGAAGTACTCACCCATCTGGGCATCTCCGAAGAGCTCGCGTCCGGCGATCGGGGAAATCGCATACATGGTATGGAAGAGGAATGCTCCGAGGAACACCTGCTTGATGTTTGCCTTCCTGATCGATGCGCCTCCTACCAGAAGGGCTGCGATAGCGAAGGTTCCTACGTTCTCATGCGCATTGTATGTAGCGAAGTTCCCGATATCCTGGATGAAGATGAGCTGTCCAAGCGATGCAAGGATGGTCGATACAACCGTTGCCTTGATCCTGATCGAATCGACGTTGATGCCCATGCTTGCTGCAACATCCCTGTTCTGTCCTACGGCGCTGATATCGCTTCCGAGCTTAGTACGCCCGAAGTATGTGATGAACAGGCATACAGCAAGGATGACGAAGCCTGTTGCGACAGGGATCTTAGTGAGGATGAACATCATCCTGAACCTCGGATAGCAGAAGAGGAGGATGAAGTAAATGGCAGCGATAGCAATAGAGGCAAAGAGACCGTACTGCTTCTTCCAGCTGAAGGCCTTGCCCTTCTTTCTCCAGTCCATGAAGGCAAGTGCGGCCATCCAGACGACAGCTACGACGAGAACGATCGAGAAGAACGTCGTAGGAGCCATCTTCATTATATTGTTGATTGCTCCAGTGGTCTTATCGTCGAGTACGATCGGAGTGATGAGCCCTATGCCATTTGTCAGCAGAAGCTCTGGGTTCTTGATAGGAATAACCGGTCCGCATAGGAACATGAAGACCAGATCGTATATTCCCTTTGCGAAGAAGCCGAGGATCATTCCGGTGATCATCTCCTGCCCCTTGGTGCGGTTGAAGAGCTTTCCTGTGAGGAAGCCGAAGATGACAGCGAACGGAATCGAGATCACGAATGCCAGAGCAAGTCCGCCTACTCCCCCGATATAGAAGTTCTTGACGATTATAAGGCCGATCTGGGCTGCCATTGCACCGATTACGATGCTGAAGTTCAGGCCCAGTCCTGCCCATACAGGAACAAGGAGGGATAGGATCAGGATGGCATTCCTGAATATCCTTGTGACGATTTCGTTCACGAGCCATGCAGCTGGCTGCTTAGCTACTGCGATCTCAAGCACACAGATTATCGCGAAGAGAATCAGTACGAGATTCTCAGAGATTGTTTCCCTAATCTTTGTCTTATTCATTTTCTCAGCCCTCCGCCTTCATCTGCGCAAGCGAGTAAAGGATGATGCCATTGCTGACGATCGTCCTTACGACCTCAGAGATGTTTCCTTCAGGAATGATTGCGCTTGCAACCGGTACAGCGATTGCCAGCATGCTCTGGAAGAGAACGGTACCCAGGACGACGTTGAATATCGTTACGCGGCGGGAATCGGCTCCTCCGATAAGCACTGCGGCTACAGCAGGGAATGCCATCATCAGAGGCGCATTGTACAGCTGGTAGAAGCCGAAGCCCTGTGCGTAGATGATGATTCCGATTCCTCCTAGCACTGTCGAGATGATCGTGCTTGCGGTCCTCATCCTCGAGACGTTGACTCCATTAGCGACTGCATAGCGTGGATTCGAGCCTGCGCATACCATCTCGATTCCGAGCTTGCTCCTGCAGAAGAGATACATTATGAAGCAGAAGAGCGCTACGAAAAGCAACAGACCTGTAGGAATCTCGATGGATCCGATATGGATGACCCATAGCTTGTTCAGAACCCTGTCATACCATGCATCAAGCGTGATTGTGGTTCTTATTCCCTTTCCGATAGGCCATACGATTCCCGGGTTATCGAACGGGAAAAGAAGCCAGCCTATGCACATAAGGGCTACGATGGAGAAGCCTGTGTATGTCGAGACCATCTGCTCGCTGCCCTTCACCCTGTTCAGGAGGAGGCTGTACAGATAGCCGAAGACAACGCTTAGCGGAATGGATATGAGCATTGCGACGAATATGCCGGCAAAGCCTGTGATATTGTACTGGAGGCTTATCATTCCGGCAAAGAGCCCGCATTCGATGCCTATGGGCAATGCATAGTTCATTCCGGTTCCCGCCATGATGCCAGGCATCATAGCAAGCGCAAGGACCATGTTGATTCCTATCCTGACAAGGCACTGCGAGATAGTGAGACCTACAGGTACCTTGTATACTGCCATGAGGATGACGAGCACGAACAGGAAGCAGATGATGATCAGCCTTGGCAGACCCATTCTTGATATTATGTTCTTTATTCTATCCATATGATCCTCAAACCTTTTCACCTGACATGAGAAGAGCGAAATCAACCTGAGGCGAATCAGGAGGCAGGATGCCCTGGACAACGCCATCTGTGATTATTGCAACGCGGTCGCAGATAGAGCAGAGCTCCTTTAGCTCGGAAGATGTCATTACGATAGTGATTCCTTCCTTCCTGTTGATCTCAGCAAGGTAGTCGAGCAGAAGCTGCTTTGCTCCGATATCGATTCCGCGCGTAGGCTCGGATACGAACAGGACATCAGGCTCTGTCAGCAATGCCCTTGCCACGCATACCTTCTGCTGGTTTCCGCCGGAAAGGGATCCAACCCTCTGCTCAGGGCCAGTGCACCTGATATCGAGCTTCCCGATCATCTCCTTCGTCGTCTTATCAGCGCTCTTCGAGTCGTACAGGCTGAAGAAGCCGAGCTTTCGAAGGAACGAGTTGTCGAGCTTCATCTTCGTAAACGAGACATTCAGGGCAATCGACTGGTCTAGCAGCAGCCCGACTCCCTTCCTATCCTCGGATACGAACGCAAGCTTCTTCGAGAGAGCCTCGCCTGTCTTCTGGTTATTGAGCACCTCTCCGTTGTAAACGACCTTTCCCTTTGTAGGATACATGCCGAAGACTCCGTTTGAGATGCTTGCCTTTCCCTGTCCGGCAAGTCCTCCGATTCCGAGTATCTCGCCCCTTCTGACCTTGAGGTTGATTCCCTTGGTAGGCTCACCGGGCATATCGACGGCAAAGTCCTCGAAGCTGAGAACGATATCGTTATCGTCGAACTTCCTGTCCTTGTTGAGGATGCCCTCAGCGCTGAGCTCATGTCCGACCATCGTAGCAGCGATCTCTTCCTTTGTCGTATCCTTCGTAAGCTTGTTGAATACAAGCCTGCCATCGCGGAGGACAACTGTCCTATCTGCAAGCTTGATGATCTCCTCGAGCCTGTGGCTGATGAAGATAACGGAGATTCCCTCGTCTGCGATCTTCCTTATGCATTCGATGAACTTCTCTGCCTCTGTCTCCGTGAGCACTGCCGTAGGCTCATCGAGGACCAGCAGCTTGAGATTGGATTTATTTATTTCCCTTGCGATCTCGATGAACTGCTTCGTACCGACAGAGACATTGTGGACCTTTGTCTCAGGATCCACATCCATTCCGAGCCTTCCGATGGATTCGGAAGCGCTTCTGTTGATGCTGCCTATGTCTACTGTGTCGTAGTTCTTACCGAAAATCCTGCCAAGTGGGTTTGTCTTCAGATTCTCTCGGTTCAGCTTGATGTTCCTGCCAATGGAGAAGCCTGGGATGAGCATGAATTCCTGATGGACCATTCCTATTCCGTGCTCCATGGCATCATGAGGGGATTTGATGCTTACGGGTTTTCCCTCGAATTCAATCTGACCTTCATAGCCTCCGGTTTTCTGGATCACATCCATGCCGAAGAGAATATTCATAAGCGTTGACTTGCCGGCACCGTTCTCGCCTGCAAGCGCTACTATCTCCCCAGGGGCGATCGAGAAATCGATTCCTGACAGAACGACGTTCCCTGAGAAGCTTTTCCTGATTTCCTTGAACCTTAGAAGTGGAGTTGAAGCCATAAGATTCCTTATTGATTGATCGGCGATTGCATAGCAATACGCAAAAAAACAAGGGTGGATAACAATAGCCATCCACCCCTGAAAACCATCGATTAGAGAGTGATGTATCTACCGAGGATGACGAAGAAGTTGTCGTACTGCTTGTTTGTAGATGGGTCTACATACTGCCTTACGGAAACATCGCCGCCAGCGAAGTCAGAGAGCTCCTGCGTGAATGCAGCGAGGTCTGTCTTGCTTGAGATCTTGCCTTCGCAGTAAGCCTTAGCATAGTTGAAGGCTGTTGTCATGAACATTGTGTGCTGTGGAGCTGTCCATACACCCATTCTTCCTGTCATGCCCTTCTCTGCGAGCTTAGCGCTGATAGCCTCTCTCATGTAGTCGATGTCACCCTTCTTGTCCTCTGGAACCTCGATTCCGAGAGCGCCTGGGAATGCATAGAATACTGACGGGTTATCCGGCATTGGATAGAGAGCGCCTGTCTCGTATACAGCCTTGCACATTGGCTCCTGCTGTCCAGCGTTTGTTCCGAAGAATGCTGTATCCTTTCCATACTGCTCAACCTTGCGAGGAACATCCTCGAGGACGAACTGCTGTGTTCCGGAGATGCCAGCATCTGACATTGGGTCTGGAGTTGTTCCATCGACGAACTGGATGCCATACTTCTCAGCTGTTGTCTTCATGGTCTCGCGCCTTGCGATGTTGAGTGGCTGAGCCATGTGGCGTGGGAAGGAATAGAGAACGAGTGTCTTAGCGCCCATCTCATGAGCTGCCTCAGCAACCTGGAGACCCATGTTGACCACATCCGGGTGGTAGACGACGTCAGCTGCAGCGCAGATTACGTCCGGTGCCTCTGATGGAACTCCTGCCATAAGAAGGATGTCTGGCCTTACTTCCCTTACCTTGTTCATTGCAGCGGCTGTTCCTTCCATAGCTGTCTGGAAGATGATTGCCTTGACTGCAGGATCGGCAGCCATCGAAAGAGCGTTGGAGATTGTTGTCTCCTGCTCTGAAGCAGCCTTATCTGGGAATGTCTGGTGGATTACGATATTAGGATTCTGCTCCTTGAGAGTCTCAGCGATTCTGAAAGCCTCTTCAGCCTGCGATACTGTCTCTGTGATGAGACCGATCTTGTACTGTGAGCTTGCCTTTGGAGCTTCCTGCGCGCCATTGGCGAAAACAGAGCTTAGAGCAATAAGAGCTACCAATGAAATAACTAGTGCTTTTTTCATTTCTCTTTCTTCCTTTTTTAGTTTGATTTATTGGATGGTACCACCTGAAAAGAAGAAAATGTTTTACAGATTCTTACAATAATTTTAGAAAATTAGCACAATAGGCATCCCTTGAAAGCAATTGGGTAATTATAGCTATGGCAATGAATAGGATAAGACAATGGATTGCATGCCATCTACATTGCCTGGCAGCATATAGGGGATTGCTTTCCGGGATGGATTCTTAACCCATTCTTCATGAATCAGCGCGAAAGCCGTCATCCTGTCATAAGATCATCTGTTTCCCATATTTCAATACGAGAGAGCCAAATCAGGACACATAATGCCAATTGCTCTCATCCTGCATAGCGGCAGGCTCTGCATATCACCCATTCACATTCTTT
>JAXFQZ010000005.1:0-3930 GCA_034178685.1 Candidatus Ornithospirochaeta sp.
TGTCGTATCGGAGCATCTGGAGTTCGATGACTCAAGGAGCGCTGTCCCTGATAAGGACGCGCACGATAAGTACATAGCAGCCTATGGTACATGGCTTGGATACTGCAAGGCGCTAGGACCGCTCTTTGCATAGGAGGAAGAATGGTGGAGACATATAAGCTTAAGGCAGGTATATACGAGGCTGAGATACTCGATCAGGGTGCGATACTCTACAGCTTCTCAATCGATGGCCACGATATTATCGTAGGCTTCGAAGACAAGGAGGAGAACATTGCATCGGATGCATACTTCTCCCAGGTGATCGGGCCATTTGCCAACAGGATATGCGATGCGCGCTATACGATGGATGGCGCAGTGCATACGCTCGAGGCCAACAACGGCAGGAACAGCCTCCACTCCGGAAGCAGGAACTATGGCTTTCATAAGTGGACGCTGGATGCTCTATCCGCAGGCTCTGTGACGCTGAGCCTTGACTCGCCTGAATCGAACGGCCTTGATGGGGACCACCATGTGACAGTCACGTACTCACTGTCCGAAAGCGGAGCGCTTTCGATAGACTACTCTGTGACAAGCACCAGGAAGTGCCCTGTGAATATAACAAACCATGCGTTCTTCAACCTCGATGGCCATGGTGATATGAGGAAGCACAGGGCATTGATCCCTGCAGACAGCTATATTGCTGTTGATGATACGCTGATTCCCACATCGATAGAGCCAGTCAGGGGAACGGACTTCGATTTCAATTCGATGTGCGCGATCGGGGAGAGAAGGAACGGCGAATACGATCACTGCTTCATCCTGAGAAAGGGTGAGAGGACGGTAGTCGAGAATGACGATCTGAGGCTTGAGATGGAGACGGACCTTCCAGGCGTGCAGTTCTACACATCTGGCCACCTTGACAGGGGATTCAGGGGAAAGGGGCACACTGAGCTCTCGAGGTTCTCTGCGTTCTGCCTGGAGTCGGAGTTCTATCCCGATTTCCCAAACAGGAGCGATTTCAAGGGCGCATATCTTGAGCCGGGGAAGGCCTTTGGGACCAGGACTGTCTTCAGGCTTACAAGGAAATAGGGAGGTGTCTTTGTTTCATTTGTCACTTTGTTATGGTAATATCGAGGCATGATCGACAAGGAACTCTGCGCATCGGTCGCCTATTTCATGAAGCGCTCTTATGATAGGGGACTGACTACCTCCACTGGAGGGAACATAAGCTGCAGGGATGGCAGCATAATGCTGATCACCCCTTCGGGAAAGGACAAGGCATCCCTGAGCGCTGATGATATCGCGGCGGTCGATATCGAGACAGGAAGGAACCTCACACCCGATAAGAAGCTCTCTATAGAGACAGGGATGCATAGGAGCATATACCTAGCGCGCCCTGATGCATGCGCTGTGGTGCACTCCCATCCCGTGTTCTGCTGCCTGTACTCAGCTCTTGATGAGGAGATAGACACAGCGCTTATAGCAGAGAGCTGGTACCTTCTCGACAGGTGCGTGAAGGTGCCTTACCAGAGGATGGGGAGCGAGGAGCTTGCATCGGCTGTAGCTGAATACAGCAGGACGCATGATGCCATGCTTCTGGAGAACCATGGGGCCATCGCAGTCGGGAAGAGCCTTCTGAATGCATTCGACAGGCTTGAGTGCCTCGAGCAGAGCGCGAAGCTCACATGGCTTTCGAGGGATATGAAGAGAAACGATCTAGACCCAGGAAGAAGAGCTGGGATAGCTGAAATGAGATAGGAGTTTTATTATGGATAAACTGCTTCTGGAGAAACTGAAGAGCACTGCATTCGATATCAGATGCATGACTATCAGGGAGATTGCAGGCTTCGGATCCGGACACATCGGAGGATGCATGTCCATCGTAGAGGTCCTGACATACCTTTACTTCAAGGAAATGAACATCAACCCATCCGATCCTAAGATGGAAGGGAGGGACAGGCTTGTTGTCTCCAAGGGACATTCGGGCCCAGCTGTATACGCAACCCTTGCAAAGAAGGGCTATTTCGATGAATCGATGCTTGCGACCCTGAACAGGGGAGGAACGAAGCTCCCATCCCACTGCGATATGACCAAGACACCGGGTGTCGATTTCACAGGCGGTTCCCTTGGACAGGGAATCTCGGCAGCTGTGGGAATCGCCCTGGCATCCCGCCTTAAGAAGGACGGCGCATACACATATGCGATCATCGGGGACGGAGAGAGCCAGGAGGGCGAGGTATGGGAGGCCGCTGAGTCGGCAGGAGCCTGGAAGCTCGACCATCTGATCGCATTCACTGACCTCAATGGGCAGCAGCTCGATGATTACACAGAGAACATAATCCCTATGCACGACCTCGATAAGCGCTGGGAGACATTCGGATGGGATGTCCAGAGCATCGATGGCCATGACTTCGAGGCCATCGCTCTCGCTATTGAGAAAGCGAAGGCAAACCCCGGTAAGCCCCATATGATCATCCTCAATACGAAGAAGTCCTATGGATATATCCCGGGAGAGGGCATAAGGGCCAACCACTCAATGCCTATCACGAAGGAAGGCGCTGAGGAGGCCATCGAGGCACTCAGGAAGAGAGAGGGAAGGTAAGATATGAAAGACGCACATGTATTCTCACACTACAAGGAAGCAGTAATGGGATCGATCTGCGATCTGGCAAGGGAGCATAGCGATATCGTCTTCCTCGATGCGGATCTCTCATCATGCATCGGATCGACGGTATTCCAGAAGGAATTCCCCGATCGCTTCTTCAACTGCGGAATCGCAGAGGCGAACATGGCAGCGGTTGCAGCAGGCCTGGCATCCGGCGGCTTTACGCCATTCATCCATTCCTTCGGATGCTTTGCATCCCGCAGGGACTTCGACCAGCTCTTCATATCCGTCGGCTATGCGCATCAGACGGTCCACGTGATCGGCACAGACCCCGGAATCACAGCCCAGTACAATGGAGGAACGCACATGCCATTCGAGGATATCGCGCTCTTCAGGCAGATCCCGGGCTTCGTGATCGTCGAGCCTTCCGACTCGCAGTCGCTCTATGAGCTTGTGCAGCAGATCTATGCAAACGGCAAGCCTTCATACATCAGGACCCCAAGGAAGGGAATAGTCCATAGGTACGAAGCAGGCGACAGCAGGATACAGCTGGGGAAGGGAATCGAGCTTAGGGATGGCGGCGATATCGCAATCATCGCAACAGGTGCGCTTCTTGTCGATGCAGCCTTGAAGGCAGCGGATGCGCTTGCAGAGAAGGGTGTAAAGGCCACAGTAGTAGACCTCCATACGATCCGTCCTCTCGATACGGAGCTCATAGAGAAGGTCGCAGCAAGGACTGGCAGGGTGCTTGTATGCGAGAACGGAAGATACCCAGGAGGAGTCGGCGAGATGATCGCAGGACACCTTGCAGCAGTCAATCCTGTTAAGATGGCATTCCTGAATGTCGGAGAGAGATTCGGCGAGGTAGGAGACCTCAAGTACCTCTCTGCAGCCTTCGGCTTCACTCCGGAAGGAGTCATAGCAAAGGCAGAGGAGCTGCTTAAATGAAGATCCAGCTTGAGACCATCCCTGTATGGGATGGTCTTAAGAGCGGCAGCGAGTGCTTCCTCTGCTCGCTGATGAATGATGCTGAATCCGATGGGGTTAGGTACTATCTGTCATCTGCAGTGATGACGCCTGAGGTCAGGGTCGAGATGAACAGGGAGGGCTTCTGCCCGCACCACATGGACCTGCTTGCCAAGGCAGGAAAGCCCCAGGCGCTTGCTCTCTTCATGGATACCTACTATGAGGAGAACAGATCCAGCTATTCTTCTCTTTTCCAGGCTATTGCGGACGCAAGGAACAGCAGAAAGGCAATGAAGGCCGTATCCCAGTTCGAGGATGCCGCAGCCTCAAGGGAGAAGGGCTGCCTCATATGCTCCAGGATGAATGACCGCCTCGTAAGG
>JAXFQZ010000079.1:0-4254 GCA_034178685.1 Candidatus Ornithospirochaeta sp.
CGGCTCTTCTTCTTATACATCCTCGAGCAGGGTATTCACGATAAAGACAGACAGAACGATGACTCCTTACAAGGCTTTTGACTTTGCAGTGACAACGGATGAGTTCGGGAAGGTGGAGCTTGAATGGAAGAGCTATCCTGCAATCGGAAACTACGGAGTCGAGGATATCTTCAGGATAGAGCGTTCTCTTAAGGACAGCGATTCCTGGAGCGAGATCTTCTGCGACAGCGTTGAGCTTGATGAGAGCGGCTTCTACAGGTACAGCGATAGAGATGCTGAAGATAACACCGAATACGATTACCGCGTCATACATGGATACAGGAACATAGAGAATCCTGAGATAGTCCTCTTCGGAGACCCAAGCGATAAAGCATCAGGCCATAAGCTCTGGGTTCCTGAGAATGCATCGATCTCTTTCTTCGATAAGGAATCGCCGTCCAGCACCAGCGGAAGAGTGTATTTCTTCTTTGACTTCCCGCTCAATCCTCTGACTGAGGATTATGGCTTCTCCATCGATGTGATTGATTACTCCAATGGCAGCCCGACGACAAGGACAGAAGCTTTTGTTTCCCTCCTGCCATCTCCGTTGGTTCTAGGTAGGTATGAGGCAGCTGTTGATGTATCATCCTCAGATGGCCTCTTCCATGTCTTTGACTTCGAGCTTGCCTACAGCTATAAGGGTGAGAGAGTCGGCAGCTATAGGGTAAGCCAGCTTTCCGGAACACCAGTGAATATCGGTACTGTGCCGGAAATCATAAGCAATGCATCTATAACCAATAACCTTGTTGGAAAGGTCAGGCTCTCGTGGGATGTGAATGATTCTTCGGAGACTATCACTGGCTACACCATCAGGAAGAACGATGCCGTTGCTGCTGAACTCGGGAAGGATGCTGTCAATGCAGAGATCAGGCAGAGCGAGCCAGCTGCAAACTACAAGATAGAAGTGAACGCCAGGATAGGGGAAAGGGATGTTGTATTGGATTACGGTGAGATCCTCACTGGCTCGATCGTCCCATCTCCGACTGGGCTTAAGGCGACGGAAGGCAGCTTCAAGGACAAGATCGAAATAAGATGGGATCCTCCTGCAACGGCTCTTGATGGTGTTAGGTACTGCCTTGAGTACTGGACATATGGCTCAGATGAGAACGAATATGCATATGACATAGATCCAGCCTCTGGCCTCTATACTCTCGAGACAGAGGATACAAGCATCCACTGCTTTACGCTGTTTGCATACAATTCAGAAGACAATAGATCCTTCACGCCATCTGCTGGAATGGTATATGGCTATATATTCACAGATGCAGTGCTCTTCGTGGATGCGGAGGACCATGCTTCGCCTGACTCTGTGAAGGTGAGCTGGAACGCTGTCGAAGGCGCAGAGGGCTACGAGGTCTATAGGGATGGGGAAAGAATCGCAGATACTGCCTCTACAGTCTATCTAGATGATTCAATCGCCTCTATTTCGCAGACAGATGAAAATCCATTCCCTCTGAATAAGGAATACACCTATAAAATCAAGCCTTATAGGACTATAGAGGGGAATAGGATAGTCCTTGAAGGAAAGAGCGATGCAGGAAGCCTCTTCGCTCCTCCTAAGAACATAAGGGCATCGAAGGGAACATCCGCAACAGAGATCGCGCTCAGCTGGGATCCTGAAGCAAACGCAGACCACTATGAGATAGTCGTCTGGGAAGGAACTGGAGAATATCCTGCAGGGCCGCTGCTGGTTACTACCGATACAAGGTATTCTGACAGCGCTCCTATGAAGGGTGTCTATTATGCTGTCAGGTCCGTCAACGAGGATGGCGTCAGGTCAAAGTGGCAGCAGCACTACGCAAAGGAGACTGATGGAACTGATGAGCTATGGTCGAATTACGGCTACAAGTCAGCATTCACAGCATCCACTGCGCCTGTTGATTCTGAAGGTTACTATAAGCCATACGTTATCCTCAGATGGAAGAAGGCATTCGGCGCCGATAGCTATATGATCAGGCTCAATGGTTCCTCCACTGTCCTTGATGCAGGAGCGGCCAATCATGGAAGCTCCGATGAGAAGGGATTCTTCGCATACTCGGATGAGGATATGATGTACACATACAACGACAGCACGGGATTCATCATCGATAGCGTTGAGTTCTCAGGCTACTCAGTGATCCCTATGAAGGACGGAGCCGCTATGGGTGAGCTCAACTCGATGGATTACGTGACGAGGGCACTCAAGCCTGAGGAGTATGCGATTCTCCTGAACATTGCGCTCAGGCCTCAGCTCAGGGCCGCTGACAGTCAGTTCTCAGGTGACTGGTTCCCTCCGACAGGTGCATCCTTCTCGTCAAAGCAGCATGCATACAGCGGTACAGGGATTGAGATCAAGTCCCATAAGGGCGGCGGAAGCTATACTGAATTCAACCATGAGCCGGGCAGCATGGTGCTCACAGGCTTCCAGGTGTTCCAGAGCCTCTCTGCATCATCTGAATCCGTGATGCTCCATGCAAGGAATGGTGGAGCTGCAGGTTATCTTGGCTCCGATCCGCTTGATTACATCGGAAATGGAACAGGTACGATCACAATCACTGACAGCTCTGGAAGGTACAAGGATGCAACGCTTGTATACAATGTGATCAAGGTCGACAGCGCAGATGAGTCATCCTCGTATTCTGTGACTATCGATGGCGTAGGGACTGTCTTCAATGACAGCGCGTCTATTCCAAGGCCGTTCTGAGGAGGTTGATATGATCAAGAGAATTAATGCATTGCTGATTGCGATGATCATTATGCTGTCCTTCACCTCCTGCAGGTGGGATATATGGGGCTCTGCGATAAAGAACTACGGCCCAGGGACCGGTTCGGTCTCCTCTGCTGAGGTCTTCAGGGGCGAGAAGCCCATGTACCTCTCTGCGACCCAGGCAAGGTTCTCCTCAGCGATCTCCCTCAGCTGGAATGAGGTAGAGGGTGCTGACTACTATGAGGTGTATAGGACAGAAGCGAGGAATATCGGGGTGACACCTGCATCCTCTGAATGGGTGCGCCTCGATAGCGCACCTAGCGCAGGAAGCGTGAGCTATGCCGATACGGATGTGGAGCCTGGAAGGATATATGCATATAAGGTGAGGGCCAGGAGCTATACAGAGAGAACTCTTCTTGGGGAATTCTCCGATGTCTCATATGGATGGCTGCTGACGCCTCCTTCAGGCCTCACTGCAAGCCAGGGTGCCTCCGAGGATACGATCTTCCTTGAGTGGAGCCCGCTTAGCAGCATCAGCGGATACAGGATCTACTGGTCGCCGACAGGCTATGAGGGGGATTGGAGGGAAGCTGTTCCTGCAGGTGAGTCATCCTCGTCATACGTATTTGCCCCTAATGTCACGATGTTCGATTTCCATCCGACGACAGCAAAGGGAAAGAATGTCTACTTCGCTATCGCTTCTGTCGGATACACAGGCGATGTCAGCATCAAGTCGGCAAGCCGCGTCGGCTATACATTCGTTCCCGGTGCTCCTTCAAAGCCTACTGGTTTTTCCGCATGGCGCGGCAAGGATCCTGATAGGATCCGCCTTGAGTGGGATGTCCAGAAGGGAAGGAATCCTGAGAACCCTGAGGAAATCGTCGATCTGGCATGGGAGATCTACAGGGCATCCGAGAGCGAGACAGAGACGCTCGTCTACTCATCAGAGAACTCTGGTATGCCAGCAGAGGAGGATGGTAAGTACGTATTCCTCGATAGCCAGGGCCTAAAGGGAGGCATTGCGTACACATACAGCATCAGGGCTATCGGCAGGATCAAGGAGGGCGATGAGATACTGAGCGTAAACAGCCTTCCTGCTTCAGCTGAGGGCTTCCTGCTTTCTCCTCCGACAGAGCTTCTGTCTGTCGAGATCGTGAATGAGCCTTCTGTAGGCTTCAGGGTCGTATTCTCTCCAGCCCTTGGGATGGATGAGGCTCATGATCCGGAGTGGACGTACACTGTGAAGGGAAAGAAGAGAATAGAGGATGACTGGACTGTTATCTATGACGGTATTCCTGCAAGCCAGAACGAGTTCTTCTCGGAGTACAGGCTCGATGCCGATGACAGACGCGGCTTCGAGTACTTCACGATATGCACGAATGGAGAGCAGTTCGATACAGGCACAAGGGCCACAAGCAGGGGCTATGATGAGGTTGTAGGCACTCCGATCATGGTAAGGCGCCCCGCCAAGGCAGATTCCTTCGCAGCATCCGACAACAGGGTGCTTGAAGGCACAGAGGCATCAGATG
>JAXFQZ010000122.1:0-5560 GCA_034178685.1 Candidatus Ornithospirochaeta sp.
TAGAACTCATTGCTTCCCACAGTGAAGGCCTCAAGCCCTATACCGAAGGTCTTGGACTCAACCGAATCGATAACCCCTGGAGCCTCTACGGAGAAGATCCTGTCCAGCGACTCCCTGAGTCTCTCCCTTGGCCCCAATCTATCTGCGGGGTAATCCTTGAAGCCATCAGCGATCCAGGTGTTGACGACAGAAAAGCCATCCTGGTTCGATGCGAATGCAGATGCGATGCGCCTTGACCTGATGCAGTGCTCCACCCAGTAATCCCTCACGCTCTCATCAGGGGAAGAGAGAGTGAGGTTATCCTTCACCATCGGATGGGAGAAGAGAGTCGGGTTGAAATCAAGCGCAATACCAAGGCGGCGGGAGAAATCCATCCATCCCTCATAGTCCTTCACCTCTATCTCGTTCCTGCCGCACTTCCTGCCGCTTGAGAGATAGCTTGCGTGGAGGTTCAGCCTCTTTGTTCCTCCGATGAGGGAGAATGCGAACTCGATGTCATCGGAAAGCTCCTTGAAGCTTCGCGCCCTGCCTGGGTAGTTGCCTGTTGTCTGTATTCCTCCGGAAAGCCCCGTGCCCATATCCTCGAAGCCGATCACATCATCACCCTGCCAGCACTGGACAGAGATAGGAACCGACTTCAGGACAGAGAGAGCCCTCTCTGTATCTATGCCGAAAGACGCGAATCTTTCCCTTGCTTCACTGTAGCTCATATTACCTCCCCATTATACCTTTTTATATCGAAGGAAGACCTGAGGACAGAGTCCCGGTCGCTGCACTCCCCAAGCTCGCATAGCTGGAACAGGATGCTGCCTATCGCGGACCCCTCTACAGGCCCGGCTGTCACGGTGCGTCCTGAGACAGCGGCTGTCAGCGAGCAAAGGTACTCATCCCTTGAACCCCCTCCGACTATTGCAATCGTATCGAAAGAACGCCCTGTAAGACGCTCAAGGCGCTCGATGGCGCTTTTATATCCATAAGAGAGGCTGAAATAGATCGAGCTTGCGATATCCGCAAGGCTTTCTGGCTTCTTGCCGCCCTTCTCCTGGATGGCTTTCATTATCTCATCTGTCATGGATTCAGGAGAGAGGAACCTCTCATCCTCGATATCAACAGTCTGCCTGTATCCGCTTCCCCTGGCAAGCTTCTCAAGCTCGTCAAAGCCGATCCTGCCATTCTCCTCATTGACCCTCTGGAGCATCCATGTGCCCATGAGGTTTCTGAGGAATCTGATCGTGCCATCGACTCCGCCTTCATTGGTGAAGTTCTCGCGCCTGGCATCATCCGAGAGTATCGGCGCCTTCTCCACCGATCCCAGAAGCGACCAGGTTCCGCTTGAGATGAATGCGCTTTTCTCATCGAGGGGGCTTGCGTATACAGCAGCAGCTGTATCATGCGACGGCCCTGCGATCAGAGGAATCCCCCTGTATGTCCCATACAGCGTGCCTGGGAATGAGAGGGGCCGGAAGAGGCATCTAGGAAGGGACAGTGCGTCGATGAGTTCCCAGTCCCACTCCCTCCTTTCTGCATCGACAAGGGATGTTGTTGTCGCATTCGTGTATTCCTGAACCATTCCTCCTGTGAGGCGATAGGCGATCCAGTCAGGGATCATGAGCATAGCGCTTGCGCTTTCAAGCCTCTCCTTGTCAGAGAGAAGCTGGTAGACTGTATTGAAGGACACATGCTGTATGCCCGTCCTGGAATACAGATCCTCAAATGAAACGGGGCAGCTTGCTCCCTCGGTCCTTCTGTCGCGGTAGCAGAATACATCCCCGAGGCTCTCGCCCTTACTGTCAAGAAGGACATAGTCGCATCCCCATGTATCGATTGAGATAGATGATATCGCATACTTCGAGAGCGCGATATCGATTCCCCTGATGCACTCGGAAAGAAGCCTCTCTGCATCCCATACAAGGTGGCCATCCTTCCTGATGTATCCATTCGGGAACCTATGGACTGTCTCTGTCTTCAGGATTCCGTTCTCGATCCATCCAGCAAGCATCTTGCCGCTGGAGGCCCCGATATCTATAGTAAGCACTCTCTTCACTTCTCAACCCTCAGAATAGGCTCGGCGAGTATTCCATACTCCTTGAGCCTGTATAGATAGCTCCAGCAGCTTCCCTGCGTTCTCCACGTCTTAGGGCCCCAGTAGCTCTCGAACTCATCGCGGTTATGCAATTGTCCGAAGCTGTTGTACCTGTTCCCGTATAAGCGCAGCGTAATAGCATGCCTGCCATCCAGGCTCCCGAGATCGATCTCATATGGCTCCCAGATAATAGTACCCTTATCGATGCCATCGACGAATACCCTGATCAATGAGCCCTTGTATGAAGGGATGGAGAGTATCCACTCGCCCTTCTCCATCTCAGCCTCGAAGCTGTACTCAGCGTTCCCTCCGTAGAATGCGAAGGCTCCTCTGGAGAGATCGCCCCAGGATGCCTTCTCAGGCATCGGTATGACCACTGGATCCTCGCCAGGAAGAGATACGCCGAAATCTCCCAGCAGGTAGCACCACTCTATATTCGTCTTCTTTGAGAACGGGAACGAGATGGATATTTCATTGATGCCCTTCCTGATTCTCCCGATCCGGAAGCGCCTGATGGATCTATCGACATAGTAGCCATCATCTACAGGAGGGACTGTCTCTCCATTCAATGAAACTGAAGCATCCTGCATCTCGAAAGCAAGGGATGCATCGCACTCTGCAAAGGACTGGAAGCTGAACACGAGCCTTACATCATGCCTAGTGCTATCCTCATCGATGAGCCATGGCTGAGGGAAGGCTTCGCTCCTCCTCTGCAGGGAAAGCTTTCCCCTTATTATGTCATCGATTCTCAGTATTTCCTCATCCTCTGCAATCAGGGCGCCATCAAGGTAGGCGTCTGCCCTATCAAGGAGAAGGACATTGTCCTCCTCAAGCGAGAATGAATCTGGGCGCCTTACCCTGTATTCTGATACAGCAGATCTCTTCCTCTCAGAAAGCACAGGAGACGGGACTCCCCTCTCAAGGCGTATCAGGAGGCTGTCATTCTCATAGAATGGATGGGTTATAACAGTCGAACCATTCACGATCGAAGCAGAAAGCTCCTTGATTTCAGATGTGAAGGTATCGTACAGAGTTGCCTTCCACTCGCCCTTGACAGTTATCACGATGTCCTGGCTCTTCGCAACCCTCATGTTGCTCTTCTCCATCCTGTCGCGCTTCCTGCCATGGGCAATGAAGAGGAATCGGTCGCAGTCATCGCCCTTGAGGGAGTAAAGGAGGTCCTTCCTTCTGAGGTATCCATCTCCCCTGACATCCACATCGCGGACGCATTCAAGGAATGAGATGATCCTCTCCTCGTCATTCGGAATGAGCGTGAATGGGATATCCGATGAAAAGCTCTCGCTGCAATCGATCGATTCCGGCATATTCCCTATGAATGCGACCCTGCCATAGCGTGAGAAGGATGATAGCGCATCAAGGGTCGTCCGCCTTATCGTAACCGGATCCGGCACCAGGATCGCATCGTAAGAGGCCTTTCCGAAGCCCTTCTGGCCATCATACAGCTCAGGGATCTGGCTTTCGGAGATGAAATCGAAATCTATGAGATTGAATAGCAGCGTCTCCGTGATGAAGGAGAACCTGTCATCAAGGGACTTTCTTCTCTCAGCTGTCTTGTCATCAGGGCCCATAAGCGTCCAGTAGGACTCTATCGGGTGGATCACTCCTACCCTGCAGATCGCCTTGCGATCCGAGAGAGCGAGATTGAGGCGGGCATAGTTATCCTCAATGAGCCTGTATTCCCTATGCCATGGCGCATGCTGGTCTATAGGAGAGGGATAATCCCTCTTTGCTTCCCCTGCCATCGAGAGCCATGAGAGATGGGGAACGCGGAGCGTGACACCGAGGGCTGCGAGCCAGTCGCCCTGGCTCTTGTGTCCCCTGAAATCGTAATCCCAGTTCGTCACTCCGTACATCTCGCACATAAGGCCTTCCTTGCCCCACTGCCTCACGCCGCTCTCAGCCTGCTTGACAGTATTGTACTCATGCCTATCGGCAAGCATATCGATGCCTGGGATGCTGTAATGCCTGTAGCACCTGAGGGCATCTCCTACGGAGCGCGACTGCGAATCAAGCGTTGCCTCAGCCATCACATGCCCTGTGCTCGATAATCCATTCTCAGCGCACCATTCGCCGATGGTCCTGCAGAACGAATCTGAGAAGGCCTCTGATAGCGCTTCATGGTAGCACCACCTTGCCCTCTTCGAGAGCCTTCCTTCATAGACTATATCAGGAATCGAATGCAATAAGCTCTGGCCATATAGGGATGAGAATATAGAGATAGCTGAATCGGAGCATGGGAGGCCGACCTCCTCCTTCAGGGATGATGATGAGAGCCTCTCCTCCTTCGGGAACTGCGGCTCGTCGCTGAATATCGAGACAACGCTCTTTCCGAACTCGGATCCGAATTCCTCTCTGTATTTCTCATGGGTCACGGATATGAACTTCTCTATCGCCTTTTTGTTCATCACATCGACATACGACTGGTTATTGAACCAGGGAGTGTCCCCTGTGACAACAAGATAGAGATGCATGTTTCCATAGGATCTGTCATCTGATACGGTATAGGAATCAAGGAAGCCATCATCATCGAGCTTTATATCAAACGATGAGATGAAGCTGATCGTGCCATCCTTCGTGATGCGCGATGTGGCAGGGGCATTCCTCCTGAATGGCCCATCAGGGTAATCATGAGGGGAGAGAAGAAGATACCTTGCCCTGTAATCCGGATCGGCTGTGACACGCCCTGCTCCGAAGCCGCTAGGCCACTTGTCCTCATCGTACAGGAAGGTCCTCATTCCCAAGGAGAGCCCGAGATCATGGGCATGGCGGGCCTCAGCCATGAACTCAGGTCCCAGATACTCTGTATCGAGGCCTATGCGTGAGTGTATATGGAAGCCCCCGAATCCCATTTCATCGAAGACCCTCACCTGCTCATCAAGCCTCTCCCTGTCAAGCCTGGTATTCCAGGCCCAGAAGGGAGCGCCCCTGAACTCCTTTGGAGGGGCACTGAAGCACTCATCTATGTCCCTTTTACCGTATAGCATGGATCACCCCTTTACAGCACCGGCTGTGGCACCCTCGAGGATCTTCTTATTGAGGACCATGTAGATCAATAGCGGAGGTATGGAGCTCAGCACGATCGATGCAAAAAGGAGGTTCCACTGCGTGAGGAACGCAGACTGGAAGTTGTATATGAAGAGCTGTATCGTGCTGTTCCTTGCCCCTGCCATGTAATAGAGAGGGTTAGCGAAGTCATTATACACCACAACCGATCTGAGTATAACGACAGTTGCTGTTATTGCCTTGAGCATAGGGAACATGATCCTGAAGAAGAGAGATGTAGGAGTGCATCCGTCTATGATCGCAGCCTCATCGATATCCGTAGGGATGCCTGCGACATAGCCACGGTAGATCATGACGCAGAACGGGAACATGGAAGCAACCTCGACAAGCGTGAGTCCTGTCATGGTTCCTACGATCCCGAGCCTCTGGAGCATCCAGTACGTGGCAATTACG
>JAXFQZ010000018.1:0-7116 GCA_034178685.1 Candidatus Ornithospirochaeta sp.
CAGGAAAGCTTTAAAATTGTTGTCGAAACAAAAATGACCGACTGGTTTTCCGTTGATCAGCTCATGCGCCATTTAAACTCGTTTGGGGATGAAAATTATAAAGTGATAATCACTCTTGCTTCAGAGCTAATGGATGAACGAACGAAGTCTTCTTTTGATGCTAAGCTGAAAGAATACAATGAGAAGCAATCTCGTCCGGTTATTCACATCAATACGACCTTTGAGTCTCTGGCTAATGCTATCAGCGATGTTCTTGATGACAGAGATTATGAGATGCAGGACGTTCTATCTGACTATATGAACTACTGTTATAACGATAACCTCATTCCAGTTTCAGATTCTTGGAAATATATGCGTATGCGGCTGTCAGGAAAGACATTTGACTTTAGTGTTAATTCGAATGTCTATTTTGATAATGCTGAGCATGGATTCAGGGCGCATGATACTATTGGCCTTTACAAGAATAAGAGCATTAGAGCTATTGGAAAAATCATAGCGAGAATAACAGCTGTTGAAAAAGAAAAAGAAATAGAGTTTATGGCAGAGTATGGAGACCTGACTGAGGGTAGAAAAGAAATCATCCGCCAGGCCATGGATTATGGAGATTCTCAGGGCTATGACCTTCGTAATGTTGAGCATCGCTATTTTTTTGTTGAAAAGTTTTATGAAACTGATTTTAAGAAGGCTTCACCGAGGGCTCCAATGGGAAGTCGTGTATTTGACCTGACAGAAGTTATGGGAACAGACCAGCTGCCTGATATAGAGCAACTGGCTGAGGACTTAAAGGATAAAAGCTGGACCTAATGGAATAAACAATTCAATCGATACAGATTTTGCACCCACCCTTGGGATCACAGGGGTGGGTTAATGCTTTTCAACGTTTACGAGAGCTGCAAGATGTATACGATCACTTCGTATTCGTCTACCATATGATTACATTTGAGTCAGTTTGCCGTATTTCGGGAATAATGTAACGGTAAATTGAAAATGACAAACGACATAGTACGCAAATCGTGGCATAATAAAGTGATTTGAGGCTTTCTCGATTATTTGTATTTCTCATTAAGGAGTCCGGTATGGCATATCCGAAACCGCTTTCGCAGAAGACAATCGATAGAATGTACAGGGAATCTGGTCTTACAGAGGAGAAGATTGCTTTTATAGGGAATCTCTTTGATTCAGCTGCGGCTCTCTATGGTGTAATCACGCTGAGCGATCTTTGGTCTGTCTATAAGGAATATGCTGGCAGGATTCCTGCTGTGAGGATACACAGGAAGGATCTTGCCGCTTTCTCATCAATTGCAAGACGTGAGGAGCATGATTACTATATCTACGAAATAGATGAGATATATTCAGATGAGCCTAGATCCGATATGCAAAGGCTTGTTGTTCTCCGCGAGATACCGGATCTTCTTTCAAAGAATGCTATCTACGCGATTGAGGATCAGTCGATGGGGAAGGACTTCTATGTCCCCGATAACCTTCTGAGCCTGAAGGGTCATGTGGTGACGGAAGCAGAGAAAAGGCTTTCGGATTTCATAGGGAACCTAAGAGCCGATGCTCCTGAGCTTACTAGCCGCTGGAAAAAGGAAGCATTCCCTTCTCCTCATCGAGGGAAGAAGCTTAAGGATTTCTCGTATCTTAATGAAGCCGAGAAGTACGTGCTTGACTGGTATAGCGGAAAGATCGAGGGTGGCCCTAAGAAAGTCCAGACAAGCAAGGTGAATGCATTACTGCGGAATAATAGCGGGACAATGGCTGAGAGATTCTTCAGGGATCTGAGAATCGATGTCTTCTGCGGTTTATTCAGCTTTACAAAGGATATCAATGCACAGATCGAGAGACTGGAGAGCGTTGGTGTCCGCTTATCGGCGAATGAATGCAAGCGTTTCCTGTCCCTGCTCATGGAATTCAATAACAGCTCTCACCTCTATACCAACCATGGATGGGCTCCATCAGAGATGCATTCCAATAGCATGAGGGATTATGATGGGCCATTGAGGTTGTCCTTCGGTCCGGGAATCCAGAAGGCTATTGCGGAGGGAAAGTACTCCATTGATGAATTCAAAGCCCGTCTTGAGGAAATGGGCATCGATGTCAGTATGGATTGACTTTCTCTTTCAGATGATACAGGATATTGCTCCCGTTTGATTATTGCTTCTGTTCTTTGTAGTCAATTATGTAGGACATGCATGGGCTATTTCTCAATCCTGGTGCAACGCAGCTCATAGATGATTATGTTGATAAATCGCTGCTAATAAGGGAAATCAACAATGCGATACGTAATAAGAGCGATATGCTTGTATGCGTATCCAGACCTAGGCGATTCGGAAAGACCATAGCTGCGAATATGCTTGCATTATTCTTCTGGTAGTTATCATCAAAGATTCAAGGAGCAAGAAGCATACAGCGGAAATAGAGAAAGCCTGATAGCAGTCTCCTCCTTATTCGCAGCATAGTCAGTTCTGATTATCCTGCTTATTACAGGAATGAATTCATTCAATTGTCAACATCGGTTAAAATGGGTTGTTTTCAACCGCAGCTGGCATCTTATTCTCGAACATGTATATAATGGCTGTATTCTCTGAAGGAAGTGTAACATTTGTTATATTCGACAGATTTGTATGCAAAATATACCAAGAGTAATAGCTGTCCTTCATTCACATAGCTTGATTCCTGAATAATACGTCTTGATGCTATGTATTGATGGATTGTAAGTTTCTATTGTATTATTCTAAATGTGTTAAGGAATAATTTTCCTTGATTAATCTGAATACAGGGGGTATTGCCATGGCGACAGAATCATTTTCGAGGACTTTTACTGTGAACCCGGACTGGGGCATCAAGAACCTTGAGAAAGCTATCGACAACGGATCTCCTACAGTCAAGAGGCTGAGCACTCCAGAGGCTAAGGCTAAATTCAAAGAGGCAACTACTATAACTCCGGAAATGGAGGCCAGAATCAAGGCGAGGTATGGCAAGTGACACTCAAGTGCATGGAACTTCGTGAGTTCATAGCTTGTGTAGGTGAGGATAGGGCTTTGAATGCTTTATCCTCTTTTTCTGTGAAGAGAAATCCAGATGTTGAGAATTTCATTCGCAATAATGCGATTGCCTATGAGAAGAGTGACAATGCCAGAACTTATCTTGTGATAACTAAGGACATTGATATTCTTGGGTATTTCTCTTTGGCTCTTTCTGTGGTTGATATTCCTCCCGGAATCTCAAAAGCAATGATGAAGAAGATGAGAGGGTTTGGAAGGTACTCTGCTGATTCTGTTCCCTGTTATCTTCTTGGTCAGTTGGCACGAGATGACAATGCCTCTCATGATGATCTGATGATGCGTGATTTCATCGATTTCGCAATTGAATATGTCATGGCCGCAAAGCAGTATGTGGGAGGAAGATTTCTCCTCATAGATTGTGTTGATGACCTTGTAGATCTGTATGAGAGACATGACTTCATTAAGATCAACAAGACTGGGGATCTTAATCAGCTTGTCATGTTCCTGGAATAATGCAGAATCTGCATTTGCTATCAATCCAAGATGCTGTTTTATTTTCATTAGGTCAGATATCTGTTTCTGAAGAGGAATCCAGGTTCTGTAAGATTCTCTCTGATGCGTTATTACGTTAGGTTTCCATACAGCTTACCGTTTATGGCGGTTGTATCCTTTTCCTCTTTTCCATCTCATAGGCGTTCGTGGATTCATCTATGCAGAGGAGGTCGGATCTGGAATTGCTATACAGAGACTGCCTTGAGACTCACCTGCTCAATCTGGACTTCCAATGATCCATTCCCTCGGCTATCCAGTCGGATAGCTTAAGTGTGTTGATATCACTCATTATTTCTTCAGCTTCCCAATTTTCTCCATGACTTCATCTGTTGGCTTCAGTAGAGGGGCTATTGAGGGTGATGGAAATCTGGGGCCATTCTTCTCATATTCTTCCAGGCCCTTCTTCAGGTTCTTCATCCCCCAATCGGGATTGATTCTAAATGTAGTGTCAAAAGAAGTTGTAGCCATCTTTCCCTCCTATACTTAGAATATAGCATATTATAATACAGCAAGTGCAAAAGCTGTAAACAGAAGGGAGTGCAGACGTTTTCCTGGACTGAATCATAGCTATTGTCCAGCTATGGCTTTACCTCTCGTCTTCTTCAATATGCGGAAAATGAGATGATCTTGAGTGGATTCAAGCTTGCTGTATCAATGGTATGAACCTGGTATCAGCATCAAATAGGATGAGGAAAGGACAATGCAGAGGATTGAGTCCTCCTTCAGCCTTTGTCGATTTGCATGATATCCATTAGCTGTCCGCCTCGCTGATGAATGGGCATAATCGCAGAGAAGGAACTGGTGCAAGATAATCTTGCACCAGTGGCTCTCTGAGCCAAGCGGAAAAAGGGGAGAGGTGGAGGTTTGCCTCTTATTTCCTTACTAGATACATGTATTCATATGGCTTAAGCGTAAAGCCGAGTCCCGGTGTTACGGTCCTTCCTGAGAAGAGATCCGTGTACTCGCCGAGGAAATAGTCGAAATGAACATCCTCATTACTGTCTGCGAAGTTCATTACGCATAGCATGTCTTCGTTATCTATCGATCTTCTTATTGCGAATACGCTATCTGAGTGTGAATACCAGGTTGAGACTAGTGCATCTGCATCGAAACACCTTTCGCTCTTCCTGACCTCATCGAGCTTCAGTATGCCATTGTGGACTGCGCCTTCGTATCCGGTTCCATTCTCTGCTGCTTCCAGCCTGTCCCATCTGAACCTTGAGCGGTGGAGGTTCCTGCTGTCAAGCGCACGCGCATGGTCGTTCATGTATGAGTAGTCGTTGAGCTGCGCTATCTCATCTCCGGAAGAGAGCATCGGGAAGCCTCTGAAGGAGTAGAGCGCCGCATGCATCAGGAGGTCTCTTCTTATTGCCTTTTCAAGAAGGACATCATCTGAGTAATTGAGAGCATTCTCAATTCCGCATAAAGAAGCTGTAGTGCCGCAGGAGCGCGCATCGAGGCTCTCTTCGTCGTAGTTGTATAGCTGGCCGCGGCTGTAGGATCCCCTGAAGGAGCCTTCGAAGAACCTGTAGAGGAAGATCTTGTGCTTCATAGGGTCTATGCCGAGCCTTCTTTCCATATCCTCATCAAGGCCCCACCCGATATCATCATGGCACCTTATGTAGTTTACGAAGCTGCAGTGTTCCTCCATCGAGAGTATGTCCTCAGCCATGTGGTTGAGAAGGCGAACATCTTGGCTTGCAAGAGCTGACCAGAAGTTGACCATCAGCGACACGTTGTACAGCAGGTGGCATTCTGGAGCTTCCTTTGTGCCGAAGTATGCCTTGAGCTCCTTCGGAGCCATGACGACTTCGCCCTTGAGGATCACGCATGGCGCTGCGATTTCCAGTACAAGCCTCATGATCCTTACTATGCTATGGACCTGAGGAAGGTTCCTTGAGGTGGTTCCAAGCTGCTTCCAGATGTATGGCACTGCATCGAGCCTGAATACCTCCACGCCGAGATTCGCAAGATGGAGCGATGCCCGCATCATCTCTATAAGAACCTCAGGATTCCTGTAATTGAGGTCCCACTGGTAGGGATAGAAGGAGGACAGTACCCACTTTCCCATCTTCTCTGACCAGATGAAGTTCCCTGGCGCTGTTGCAGGGAATACCTGTGGTGTTGTCTTCTCGTACTCATCAGGTATCGTCCTGTCGCTGAAGCACATGTAATAGTCCTGGTAGTGCTCATCGCCTTCCTCTGCCTTCCTTGCCCACTCATGTGTGGAGGCTGTGTGGTTCATCACGAAGTCCAGGCATAGGCTGATCCCATGCTGCCTTAGAGTCCTTGTAAGGGAGGAAAGGTCCTCGTTTGTGCCGAATCTCCTGTCGACATTGAAGAAGTCCTCTACTGCATATCCTCCGTCATTGTCCTTCTCCGGCATCTGCAGCAGCGGCATGAGGTGAAGGTACTTCAGCGAGAGCTTATCGAGGTAATCGACCTTCGCCTCAAGGCCCTTGAGCGATGATGAGAAGAGATCTGTATACATCGTGAGGCCGAGCATGTCGCCTCTCTTGTACCACTGCGGATCCTCAAGCCTCCTTTCATCCAGCGCCTTCAGGTCCTCATCCCTTCTTCCATGGTATTCCTTCATTATATCTATGAGCTTATCGAGTGAGGAGTCATCGGCATAGAGGGATCTGAAGAGCATCCTGAGCTCACTTTCCCTTTCTTTGAGCCTTGATGAGAAATCGGACATTATCGACCTCCAATGTCAAACGTTTGATATGTTAATCGTTTGATATATTAGTAACCTATTTTTTAGAGCAAATCAACATTTATTTTCTTTGTTTGCAATCACTTTAGGTTGAATTGAAAAAATGTGAAAAAAAATTATAACAAACGTTTGATATGTGAAAATAGACTGGTGTAAATTGATTTTGTCAATGAAAAGATCCGTTAAGCTATCAGCAATTGCAATGATTGCTCTGGCTGCGCTTTCTTCCTGCGCAAAGAAGGAGGAGGCCAATACAGCAGCAGCTTCAGACAAATCGAAGGTGTCCATCACTCTTCCCAGCTCAAAGGACATCTGCACTCAGATCTTTGTATACGCGGGAGGTATGGTCAGTAAGGCATTCTTCGTCACTCCTGGCAGCGAGAAGGGATTCTCGTATTTTCCTATCTACGGATTCAGGGACGAAGAGGTCCTGATCGATATCAGCCATGAGAGCCTCCTTGATGAGGGCCTGGCTGTGATCGTATAAGGAGGAGCGATGCGTTTTCCCTTTGTTCTTGATAAAGCATATGCAGTCCTGCCGTATTCTCCTGACGCTGGTGCGCGGGAGGTAGGCTTCTATAAGGAGAGCGGTGAGCTGATCACCTCCCTCCTTATTGAGTATGATGAGAATCCTGCTGACTGGGTCTATCTGTCCTCTTCGCTCTTCGGGGAGAAGAGGATACTCATCGAGTGCGATGAGACTCTCATAGGTCTCATGAGGACATCCGATGAGAAAAGAAAGGAGAATCACTTCTCCTTCCACTACACTCCATCCTTTGGATGGATAAACGATCCCAATGGGCTTCATTACAGGAATGGGCTATACCATATGTACTACCA
>JAXFQZ010000048.1:0-7049 GCA_034178685.1 Candidatus Ornithospirochaeta sp.
CAGGACGATGTGCGAGCAGATGGAGAAGATCAAGGCTGAAGGCATGAAGGAAGGCATGAAGGAAGGCCTTAAGAAAGGGATTAAGAAAGGCATTAAGGAAGGCCGTGTTGCAGGCGTCGCTGAGGGAATGGCAAGGGAAGCCAGGACGGCAGCCGAGAACATGAAGAGGATGGGATTGGGATACGACATGATCGCAAGGTATCTTGGAAAGGACGAGAAGCAGATCAGGGAGATCCTTGCCGTTCCCGATGAATGATGATGCTTCTCTTGCATTCAGCTTTTGAAGAATTCCCTTATCGCAAGGATTGCATCATCGATCTCGCTCTTCTGAGTGAATGGGCCGGGGGAGAATCTCAGGGTTCCTCCGGGGAAGGTTCCCATTGCTCTATGTGCCATTGGAGCGCAGTGCATTCCGACCCTGGTCTCGATTCCATTGTCTGAAAGGAATGCCGCGAGTCCTGCGATGTCGCAGCTACCGCTTATTACTGAGATAGCATTTGTCCTGGTTCTATCGAGGCCAGGGCCGACGATCCTCAGCTCATCCACTCCTGAGAGGGCCTCATAGAGGTGCTCCGTATTCTCCTTCATCCTTGAATAGAGCTCCTGCCTGTTATCAAGGGCATAGCCCAGGCTGTGCCACAGGCCCTTCAGGCCAACCAGGTTCTCTGTTCCCGGGTTGAGCCTATCCGGAAGCACTGAAGGAATCTCTATGCTGTCGCTCTGGCTACCAGTGCCTCCTGCGATCAGAGGATCTAGGGTAAGCGCCAGCTCCTTCCTTATTATGAAGCCACCTGTGCCTTCAGGACCGAGAAAGCCCTTGTGTCCCGTGAATGCAACTGCTGCGGCTCCAAGCGCTTCCATGTCTATATCTATGAACGGGCTTGCCTGCGCACTGTCGATTATCAGAAGCGCATTGTGCTTCCTCGCCTTATCCGCAATGGCCTGAAGATCATGCACATTCCCGAATACATTCCCCGCAGCGCAGATCACGAATGCCTTCGTATCTGGCCTTACCGCTTCATCGATCGAGTCTATTATGCTTTCGCCATAGCGATTGCATCCTATTGCTGTGTACCTTGCGCCTATCTGGACAAGCGGCCTCATCACAGCATTGTGCTCGAGTGATGTAATCACTACGTGGTCATCTCTCCCGATAAGCCCCTTCAGAAGCCAGTTGAGGCTCTCTGTCACGTTTCTTGTGAATGCGATGCACTCGGGATGGGGGTAGCCATACAGCTCTGAGATCCTCGTTCTCAGCCCATACATCCAGTCGAAGGCAGCGTACTGCATGCTGCTAGCCGTCCTGTTGGGGTTTATGCACTCATTCTCAAGGTAGGATGCCATCACTCTCCCTGTCCCAGGTGCCTTCGGAAATGATGTAGCTGCGTTGTCGAGGTATATTCTTCTCACCTTCCGCTCCCATAGCTCAGGTAATGCATCACAGCCTCAAGGACGCCTCCTGCGATGCTCCTTGCCTTGTCAGATACAGTCAGGTGGTCTGTCTTCTCTCCGCGAGGATCGACATCCGCGACCTTGAAGCCTTCCGGGACCTCAAGCCCGCTTATGAGCATTCCCCTTATCTTTCCCGGTATCAGCGTCCTTACTGGAGTGTCAGAGACATATGCGACTATATCGCCTTCCTTCACGATGTCCCCGATTCTCCTCTCGGCCCTGAATATACCCTGGCATGGAGAGTGCATCACCCTTTCCTTGCCATAGCCCCCGATCATGCCCGGGATGCCTGTGTTGGGAGCTGCAAAGCCTTCCCTTATTATCGTTCCGAGGCGATGCCCCCTCTGTGTCTCTATCACAGCATCGACATCCTTTCCTGCTTCGAACCCAGGCCCGAGGGCGATAGTGAAGGGTGCCATGCCCATCCCTGTCCCAAGGTTCCTCTTGGCAATGATCGCATCGATCACTATCTCAGGCTTCATATCCTGGATCATTATGCCTTCAGGGTCCTCTACTATGGGTATCATGCCTTCCTCTGTTATGGACAGAGCCTCAGCAGGAGATGCCTTTACAGCGGTTATGCCCTCGACTGTCTGCCTTCCTGTATACATGGCAGCCGCGAATGACACTGTGGTTCTTATCACAGTCGGCTTTGCGATTTCGAGCATGATCAGAGGGAAACCTGAATTATGGAGCCTTATGGCTGTGCCTGTAGCAAGGTCTCCTGCGCCCCTGATCATTATGAGGGTATTCCTGATTGCTTCTATCATGCTATCACCTCCAGCAGCCTGTCTTCCCTTATCGATGATGCAAGCACCTTCACTCCATCAGGCCACTCAGCATTCCTTAGCATATCCATCTCCCTTTCCCCAGCGCATTCGGCTCCATTGGCAATCACTATATCAGCGCCTCCCTTGAGAAGGCCCTCCGGGGCGTTTATGTACCAGCTTAGGAATGAGCTGTCTATTTCCTCATCCCCATCGTAGCCCCAGACTTCCTGGTATGCCTTCTTTCCCAATGCCCAGATCCCCATAACGGCAATGGTCCTTGTGGATCCTGGCATGATCACAGGATCGCATTCCCTATGCATCTTCAGAGGCAGCTGCCTCGAGCCATCTGCTTCGCATATGGTCCTGTCATAGCTTCTCCAGAGAGTGGAGAGGATCTCCAGGTCAGGGGACTGCCATTTCTTGACATCAGGAGTCTTCTTCCCGAAGAGGCATATTCCCGGGCGCTTCTCAAAGGAGAATGCCTGGCTCTCCTCGCTTGTTTCCAGATCGGCATCCCAGCGGAAGAAGAGAGGGCTCTGGAACTTTGTCGTGGTCGTCATGAGGACCTTCTCACCCTTATCCCTGTAATAGGATGCAAGGCACTTCAGCAGGCTTGTCTTTCCGCCTCCTCCCGTAATCGAGATGAATCTGTCCCCGCTGATGATTCCATCAAGCGCATCTGAAAGCCTTTCCATCATTCCTCCATGCGTCTCTTCTGTATGAGTGATAGTATGATCGAGGATGCCATCATCAATAGGGATGGCACCGCAATATAGACAGTCACGAATGAGACGAGTACCTCTTTCTCCGATCCTCCCTTGATCTGGGCAAACGAGTAGCTTGCGGCTATCAGAATGACAAGGAAGACTGCGAATAGGGTATCGAGCTCTATCGATGAACGGTGGCTGAGGTAGAACGTGAAGAGCGCTACGGGCAGAAGCGATACAAGCGCGACCTTCGCGAATGCATCGAATACCTCATTGACCCATATCCCATCGCCAAAGACCGGGAGAACGAAGATAAGCGTCAGGAATGAGAGTACGGAGAAGAGCATAAGCATTATGAGGGCTGTGAATAGATGGTTCCTGTATGCCATGCAATCACCACTCTATAGGCTTCTGGCCTGTTGATATAAGGAACTCGTTGCACCTTCTGAAGTGCCCGTTGCCGAAGAATCCCCTGTATGCGCTCAGCGGGCTGGGATGTGCTGATTCCAGTATCAGATGGCAGGGATTGGAAATAAGGGCCTTCTTGCTCCTTGCATAGCTTCCCCATAGCATGAATACCTTCGGCCTTCCGTCCTTCCCAAGCTCCTCTATAGCCCTGTCTGTGAGAGTCTCCCATCCTTTCCCTGCATGGGATGCGGCTCTGTGCTCGACGACCGTGAGCGTGCTGTTCAGCAGAAGCACTCCCTGCTTTGCCCACCTTGTGAGATCGCTTGACCATGCGCCTGTCCCGATTCCCTCGTCAATGATCTCCTGATGTATGTTCCTAAGCGATGGAGGCTCCTCTATGCCCTGCCTGACTGAGAATGAGAGCCCCATGGCCTGGCCTTTCTCATGGTACGGATCCTGTCCTACGATTATGCATCGCGTCTCCCCGAATGGAGTGAGCACAAAGGCATTGAATATCTCATGCATAGGGGGAAATACGGTCTTATTCGCGTATTCCTCCTTCAGGAATCTCCTAAGCTCAAGGTAGTAGGGCTTTGCCTGCTCCCTGTCAAAAAGCCCTTGCCAGTCGTTGCCAACGTTTATCATGGATTCAGCATGGCACACTCTGAAGCATTATTCCACTGTATTTTTCCTCATATTGAAGCAAGAATCGGACCATGGCAAAGGAAAGCGCAAAGCTCACTGAGGATGAAATAAAGCGCCTTGTGCTCGCATCCCTTCTTTCGATCGTGCTTGTATCGGCAATAGCCGCATTCTTCATTTTCCAGGCAGGATCCGCATCGTTTTCTCCAATAGAGGATGATCAGGCATCCGATGCGATAGCGCTGATGGCATCAAGGGAGTGGAGGACGGACAGGAAGGGAGTTCAGTACCTGGAGGCAGTCACAGGCTCCGATCTTACAGGAAGGCTTGAGATAGCACGAACGGGACTCCTCTCATTCTCGATATACCTTCCATCCTCAACGGGAGAGGATGTCGCAACCCAGGCCTTCTATGACAGCGGCATAAAGGCGTTCTATGCTGTTATCAAGGGGCATAGGATGCTCATCTACGCAAGCAGAAGCCCCTCCGGTGAAGGGGCCTCGGTTGCTTTTACCGATGATGAGGAGACTGTTGTATTCTCCTAGGCATTGATTGCTGCTTCTATGAAGGACCTGAAGCATGGATGCGGCCTGTTTGGCCTTGACTTGAACTCAGGATGGAACTGGACTCCAAGGAAGAACGGATGGTCCTTGATCTCAACAGCCTCGACAAGCCTGTCATCGGGGCTGGTGCCGGCAAAGACCATGCCATTTTCCATGTACTCCTCCCTATAGGCATTGTTGAATTCGTATCTGTGCCTATGCCTCTCCTGGACAAGCTCTGCATTGTATGCCGCAGCCATTGCGGTTCCCTTCCTGATCAGGCATGGGTATGCGCCGAGCCTCATCGTGCCGCCCTTCGGGATGTTTCCCTTCTGGTCCGGCATCAGGTCTATTACAGGATGCCTGGATTGCGCATCGAACTCAGAGGAGTCTGCATCCTCGTATCCGAGCACATGCCTTCCGAACTCTATGACAGCAATCTGCATGCCGATGCAGATCCCGAGGTAGGGGACTCTATGCGTCCTTGCGTATTCCGCTGCAGCGATCTTTCCCTCTATGCCCCTGCTTCCGAAGCCTCCTGGCACCAGTATTCCCGATACATCGCTGAAGATGCTTTCTGCGTTTTCCCTTGTAACATCCTCTGAATCGACCCACTTGATCTCTACCTGGGACCTGAGGCTCCAGCCAGCGTGCTTCAGGGCCTCGATCACAGAGAGGTATGCATCATGGAGCTGTATGTACTTTCCTACAAGGGCTATGCGTACCTTGCCAGTGCTATTGGAGATGGCATCGAGCATAGCCTTCCACTCGCTCATGTCAGAGTCCCTTGCCTCAAGACCGAGCTCCCTGCATACTATGCTGTCCAGACCCTCCTGCTGAAGCATGATCGGTGCTTCATACAGCACAGGCACAGTGCTGTTCTCGATTACGCAGTCCCTCTTCACGTTGCAGAAGAGGGCAATCTTCTCCTTGATCGAGTCCTCGATCTTCTCATCGGAGCGCATCACGATGATATCCGGGAATATGCCTGCTCCCATGAGCTCCTTAACGGAGTGCTGGGTCGGCTTGCTCTTGTGCTCCCCTGAGGACTTTATGTACGGAACGAGCGTCACATGTATGAAGAGGCAGTTCTCCTTTCCCTTCTCGATGGATATCTGGCGTATTGCCTCCAGGAATGGCTGGGACTCGATATCTCCGGTAGTTCCACCGATCTCGGTTATGATGACATCAGGCGCTGTCTTCTTCTCCAGTGCGGAAATGAAGGATTTTATCTCATTTGTCACATGGGGGATGATCTGCACTGTCTTTCCGAGGTACTCTCCGTTCCTTTCCTTGTTAAGCACATTCCAGTAGACCTTTCCAGATGTGAGGTTGGAGTACTTGTTCAGGTCCTCGTCTATGAATCTCTCGTAGTGCCCGAGGTCGAGGTCCGTCTCAGCCCCATCCTCTGTCACGAAGACCTCCCCATGCTGCAGCGGGCTCATCGTGCCTGGATCGACGTTCATGTAAGGATCGAGCTTCTGCGCGGCTACCTTCAGCCCCCTGCTCTTGAGAAGGCGGCCCAGGCTCGCTGCCGTGATTCCCTTTCCAAGACCCGATACTACTCCGCCTGTGACGAATATGTACTTTGCCATTCTTCCTCCTAAGCAAAAAAGAGAAAGGCGTCCGATAATAGGAGATCCTATTACCTGACGCCTTTGTCATTTCATATGGTGTTTCCATCGGCAATAATATAAATGCTTTTGCTTTCCTTTGTCACTATGGAAAGCGCTCATTGCCTGCTATAAAAAAGAAAGATGGAAGCCGAAGCTTCCATCAATCAATCACTCAGCTGGTGAGAAATCGTCCTTTCCAGCTCCGCAGAGAGGGCAAACCCAGTCAGCTGGGACATCTTCCCACTTTGTTCCTGGAGCGATTCCCTCGTCCGGTGCGCCTGCTTCCTCATCATAGATGTATCCGCAGAGATTGCAGATGTATTTCATGATTCGCCTCCTATATGCGTAGGTTATCTGATGAAACAATAATACCTAACAAGGCTGTAGTCAAGCTAGCGAAGCGTAAGGAATGCCTTATAGCATGCCTTTGCAGAGAGGACGTCCTCGACTGCTGTTATCTCCCATGGAGCATGCATGCTCAGCACAGCGACTCCGCAGTCTATGACCTGCATTCCGTAGTATGCAGCGAACTTTGCGATCGTTCCGCCTCCGCCTACGTCGACCTTTGCCATCTCTGCCATCTGGTAATTGACGCTGTTGCTGTCCATTACTGCCCTGAGCTTCGCTATGAACTCAGCATTGGCATCGGAAGCGCCTGACTTTCCCCTTGATCCTGTGTACTTGTTGAATACCACTCCCTTTGCCAGGTATGAGGAGTTCTTCTTGTCAAAGAGCGATGCATTGAGTGGGTCGTATGCGGAGTTGACGTCGCTCGAGAGCATCATCGAGTTCCTCAGCGTCCTCCTGATTGCAAGGCAGCTTTCCCTTCCCATCCTAGCAAGAAGCTCCGATGCCGCATTCTCCAGGAAGAGGCTGTCCATTCCCGTAGCACCAACAGACCCGATCTCCTCC
>JAXFQZ010000106.1:0-22342 GCA_034178685.1 Candidatus Ornithospirochaeta sp.
ATGGCCTCATGGGCGGAAGCGAAATACCTGCCCTCTCCAAGGACATGGGTCTCCCATCCCTTTCTTACCATATCCCAGTTGGCGTTGTAGCGGTCCATGGTGATGACCATTCTTCCGCCGCCTGATGCGATCCTTGCATCGAATGTGCCATCTGCTGAAAGCTCCTTCAGGAAATCGCAGAATGGATCGAAGTAATCGAGTGCTGACATCTCGCCTACATCCCTTCCATCAAGGAGGGCATGCACGCGTACCTTCTTCACTCCTTCCTTCTTTGCCTCTTCGATCATATGCTTGAGGTTGTCGATATGGGAGTGCACGTTTCCATCAGAGAGCAGCCCGATGAAATGAAGCACCGATCCATTGTCCTTTGCATTTGCAATGAGCTTCTTCCATGTATCTCCCTGATACATAGCTCCGGACTCTATTGAGGAAGCAACGAGCTTAGCACCCTGTGCGAAGACCCTTCCGCATCCCATTGCATTGTGTCCTACCTCGCTGTTGCCCATATCTGCATCGGAAGGCAGTCCCACTGCAAGGCCATGTGCCTTGAGCTTTGTCCATGCGCATGATGCATATAGCGAATCGAGGTTCTTCGTAACGGAGGCTGCGACTGCATCCCCTTCCTTATACTTACCGAAGCCTACGCCATCCATGATCACCAGCACAACTGGTCCGCGGCGTGAAAGCTTATTGTTCTTCATCAAAGGATCTACCATTTGAAACTCCTATTTCGTTATAAATATATCTATTTATTCCCAAGAGGTGAAGTAGCGCCTCTAAGCCACTTCCTGTCTTTTTCATCAAGATAGCCCTCAAGCTCCTTGTATATCCACTCATGGTATGAATCGATCATAGCGATCTCCTCATCGGAGAGATACCTCGCATCTATGAGCCTCTTCTCGTAAGGAACGAGAGAAAGCACCTCGAAGGAATAGAACTGGCCGAACTCGGTCCTTGCATCCTCCTGCACGGCAATCAGGTTCTCAATCCTTATTCCATGCCTTCCTTCCTTGTAAAGGCCTGGCTCATCAGAGACAACCATTCCAGGCCTTAGCGCGACATCTATCATCCTCGATGAGATGTTCATAGGGCCTTCATGGACATTGAGGCGGCATCCGACTCCATGCCCGGTGCCATGGAAGAAGCTCATTCCAGACTGCCAGAGATACTGCTTTGCAAGCACATCGAGCTGCACGCCCCTTGTTCCTGCCAGGAAGCGCTGGTGAGCGATAGCAAGGTGGCCCTTGAGGACAAGCGTGTAATCCCTCTTCTCCTCATCAGTAGGATCTTCTGAACCGAAGAGAAGCGTTCTCGTGAGGTCCGTCATTCCGAACTCGAACTGGGATCCTGTATCGAGCACAAGAAGCCCATGGCCATCTATCTTCATGTTGCTTTCAGGCGTAGCTGAGTAATGGCACATGGCACCATGCTCCCTGAAGCCGGATATAGGAGCGAATGAAGGTCCCCTGTATCCGGGCATCCTTGACCTCTCTGCCTCGAACCTGTCCGAGATCTCGATCTCTGTGTACTCGCCATCCGGATCGAGGCTGGCCATGAAGCGCGCAAACGCTATTCCGTCATAGAGATGGGCCTTCCTCATTCCTGCCATCTCCACGATGTTCTTCTCAGCCTTGAGATCGGTCGTGATATCGCGTCCCTTCTCATTCTCCTCTCCTGATAGGGATGGATAGAAGGAGTAATTGACTTTCTCAGGGCAGTAGTATCCCGGTCCGTCTATAAGCTCCGGGAGAATCTTTCCTGCATCCTCGTATGCAAGCACCTCGAAGTCCTTCCTTACTTCGTCAAGAAGGCCATCGCTGAACCTGGAGAGCGAAGTGAAGAGCACTGCCTTATCGAGTGATACAAACAGATAGGACATGAATACAGGATTGTACAGGATATCATCGCCACGGAGGTTCGTTGTCCATGCAATATCGTCAATAGATGCGATGAATGTCCATTTCAGGCCATTATCGGCAAGCTTCTTCCTGATTTTTGCAAGCTTCTCGGAAGCTGTCAGCCCAGCATACTCAACAGGCATAGCCTCAAGGGATGATGAAGGAACAGCAGGTCTTCCTTCCCAGATCCTATCCACCAGATCAGGCAGGGCCGCAAGCTCTATGCCCTTTTTTCCGAGCTTCCTTGAGAGGTCCAGGAATGAGGATATTGAGACTGAGGAGGATGAGACTCCGATCCTCGTTCCCTTGTCCATTGCCTCCATGTATGCCTCTGGATTCGGAGTGTTCTCCGTATCAAGCTTCATAAGGATGAACTCGGTACCCTCTATCTGTGCAGCACCCTGGATGAAGTACCTGCTGTCAACCCACAGAAGGGCCTTATCGCGGGTTACTATGACAGTGCCTGCAGATCCTGTGAAGCCTGAGATGAATTCCCTGTCCCTCCATCTGGATGCAACGTACTCGCTCTGATGGGGATCGAAACCTGTGATCAGATAGGCGTCAACGCCTTCTCTTTCCATTTCCTTTCTTAGGCACGATAGCCTTTTTTCTATCATTAGACTGCCTCCAAAGCAACAATGAGAATAACAATGCTCCTGCAAGTATCATGAGGATGCAGAATATCTGCCCTTCCGATATATTCAGGAACGACTGGAATAATGCGATATTGTCGTGCTTCTGCCCAAGCGCGATTATGTAGCCTCTGTTCTCATCCGGCTGCCTGCAGTACTCGATGAAGAAGCGTATCAGGCCATAGCCGATCAGATAGAACGAAAGCACCGTTCCATCAGGAAGGCCCTTCTTCTTTTTCATGGGGCGCACGATCAGCCACATAGCAAGAAAGAGGATGATTCCCTCCCCGAGTGCCTCATAGAGCTGCGAGGGATGCCTTGGAAGATTGACGTATTCCCCTATTGCGTATTCGATCCCTACCTTATCGGCAACCTGCCTAACCCACTCGAGGCTTGTGCTGAATCTCTCGGCATATGGGAATACCATCCCGAAGGGACCTGTCGTAACCCTTCCGTAGAGCTCTGCGTTGATGAAGTTGCCAATGCGTCCGAAGGTATAGCCAAGAGGTATTCCTGCGCACATCGCATCTGCGATCTCCATCAGGCTCCTTTTATGCTTCCTTGCATAGAGATATCCCCCTAGCAGGCACCCTACGACTCCTCCATGATAGCTCATCCCGGGAAGCCCTACGAACCTTCCATCCTCTATAGGCCAGAATATCTTCCATGGGTGCGTGATGTAGTATAGGCCATCGCTGTAGAAAAGGACCGAGAAGAGCCTTGCGAATACCAGAAGCCCTATGATGCAGAAGAAGAAGAGATCCTGGCTCTCCTCTGCTGTCATCTCCGGAATCCCATCATGCCTGCACTGGTATCTGAAAAGCAGGTATGTAATGAAGAATGCAACCAGGTACATGACAGCATACCATCTGATCGGAAGCCCCGGTATGACGCATGGGTCTATCCATGAGGGAAAAGTCGAAAACAGAACCATAGGAAAAGTTTATCTGTTTTGGATATATAGGGCAAGGAAGAAGGAAAGAGAGAAACATGTTATTTGTTTTATTGCGGAATAGTTTTATAGTATCTGCATGAAACGAATGACTTCACTGCTGGCAATACTGCTGTTCTCCATCGCCATCTTCGCCGCTCCTGCAAAGGAGAGCAGGATCATCGCCCCGGCAGAGGCAGAGAAGAAGGCAGCTGCAGAGACAAGGACGATATCGAATATCCTGTATTCGCTTGGCAATCTCTACTCATACATAGATACATGCTATCTCTATGACATCGACCAGGAAAGCATGGAAGAGGATCTGATCTCAGCCATGGTCGGATCTCTCGGAGACCAGTATTCGATGTACATTCCCAACGACGAGACTGAAAGCTATGTGGAAGGAACAAATGGCAAGTATGTCGGAATAGGAGTGCTTCTCTCCAAGTACAATCCCAGCATGATAGACCCTGAGGACCCAAGGACCTACATGGCCATAATAGAGACTGTTTACAAGGGCGGTCCTGCAGAGAAGGCGGGAATCAGGCCAAACGATATGATCAGCGCGATCAACGGAGAGAGCGTCTACCACAATACAAGCTATGAGGTATCGAGGAAGCTCAGGGGCGAGAAGGGCGTCTCTGTCACGCTCACTGTCCTGAGGGGAGATTCATCATTCGAGATAACGCTTGCGCCCGATGAGGTGAGGGTTCCTTCCACAAGCGAGGCAATGCTTGATGATGGCATAGGATATATATACATCTCATCATTCTCCCTGACGACTTCCGATGACTTCAGGGAGAAGGCAGAGAAGCTCCTTTCAGAGGGAATGGAGAAGCTGATCATCGACCTTAGGAACAATGGAGGAGGCACTGTAGACAGCGCATACAGCATCGCGGATTATCTGATGAGCGATGGCATAATAACAAGCATAAGGTTCAAGGAAGGCTCATCGTTCCCCGATCAGGTCATCAAGGTATCGGAGAACACCATAATCCCTGAATCGATGCCAGTGGTTCTGCTTGTCAATGAAGGAACAGCTTCCTCAAGCGAGATACTCACAGCCGCTCTCAAGGAGAACAGCAGGGCGATCGCAGTCGGAAGCAGGACCTTCGGAAAGGGGATAATACAGAGCTCCATTCCTTTCAGGAACGGCATAGTCCAGCTTACTATAGGGCACTACTATACCCCAGACGGGAACGATATACACAAGAAAGGCATAGAGCCGGATATCGTTATCGAAAGCAGGGAGTACAGCAGCGAGGACATGAAGGCCTATGAGGAGTTCATGAAGACAGATGCGCTCAGGGAATTCAGGCTATCGCATCCTGAATTCACGCAGGAGAACCTGGAGGCATTCAGGGAAATGCATAAGAGCAGCGGAGTGCCTGGGGATCTTCTTATCATACTCATGAGGAATGAGTACATATATGAGATGGATGCCGATGAAAGGCCTATTGCGGATTCTGTGAATGATGAAGTGCTGAGAAAGGCAATGGAGATTCTGCGATGAGGGTGTTTCTTCTTGATAGGAGATACGGAGGAGAGGATTCATACCAGCTTTCGAAGAAGGAGAGGATGTACCTGAATAAGGTACTCAGGCTTGAAATAGGCACCGGATTCACAGCTAAGGATTCATCCGAGAGGTACTACAGGGCAGTGCTTATCGATGAGGACCTGATCTCGCTCGAGATAACCGATGCTCCTGAGGAGACGCTCCTTGACTCCCTTTCCTCATACAAGGGGCCATTCATGCCGATTGACCTCTATATGTCAGTGCTCAAGGGAAAGAAGAACGAAGCAGTAATCAGGCAGGCTACAGAGATCGGAGTGAGGAGGATAATCCTCATGGATACCGAGTTCACTGAGAAGAACACCATGAACAGCCACCAGAGGGAAAGGCTCGATACGATAGCAAGGGAGGCTGTGCAGCAGTCGGGAGGAAAGCTCCCTGCGATAACAGGGCCGATGGCCTTTGCCGATGCTATCAGATCGACTGAAGGAAGGGCCATTATTCTCCATCAGAGCAGGAGGCAGAGGACCCTTACGCTTCAGGAGGCACTGGATGGCTTGTCGATCGATGACCAGGTGTCTGTGCTCATAGGACCGGAAGGAGGATTCTCGGATGACGAGTGCATCCTTGCAGAGGAAAACGGAATACAGCCAGTGCTGCTGAACACGAACATCCTCAGGGCTGAGACTGCCTCGATATACGCTGTATCAGCAATCCAGGCTATAATCCAAAATTGATTTATTCATTTGCCAATACAGGCATTAGGGCTTAAGATTACTGCAATACGCTATTAGTTCAGGGGGTGGAATTGCGTATTGTATTGATCTCTGACAGGGAGAATACTGTCAAAAGCGTTTCAGGAATTCTGTCAAATGGCTATGATTTCAGGATTTACGGATCCGAATCGGCTTTCTCTGCAAACATAGGGTACGGCGATATAGTAATCACGGATTCCCTTGACAGGAATGCTCTTTACTTTCTTACCAGGCCATACATGAACTACTCTGTATTCATTGAATGCATTGATTCAGGGGAGTGCTCTCCATTCTCGGTAGAAGGCAGGACAGTCTTCATCTACGATTCCTCTGCCTTCTCCATCTCAAGGGCATTGGAGATCATAGAAGAAAAGAAGAAGGATTCACTCGATGCACTGCTTGTGGGGAAATCACGATGCATGAGAAACCTCAGAAGAAGGATATCATCTGTAAGCAGGAGCATGACGGGAGTCCATATTGAGGGTGAGACAGGAACAGGCAAGAACATAGCGGCAAGGTATATTCACGATATGATCTTCTCCAAGAGGAAGATAGTATACGAGAACTGCGCAGAGCTAGGTTCATCGATTGCCGAAAGCAAGCTCTTCGGTCACTCACGAGGAGCTTTCTCAGGTGCAATGGATGACCGTCAGGGTCTTATTTCGAAGGCAAACGGCACGACTCTTTTCCTCGATGAGATAGAATCTCTTTCAATGGAGATGCAGGGAGAGCTGCTGCATGTCATGGAGACTGGGGAGTTCAGGAAGCTGGGAAAGGATGACACATCGCTTTCCATGTTCTTCCTGATAACAGCATCTAACATCAGGCTCGAGAATCTTGTGGAGGCTGGAAGTATGAGAAGGGATTTCTTCCATAGGCTGTCAGGCTTGAGGATAACGATGCCTCCTTTACGAGATCACATGGAGGATATTCCTGAGATAGTGAGAAGCATAGAGAATGACCTCGGAATACCGGTAGACAACATCACTGACTTTTCCGAGATCCTTTCATATCCATGGCCAGGCAATGTAAGGGAGCTCAGGACATTCGTGACAAACTACCATGCATCCAGGCAGATAACATGATGATGGTTTTCCACAGAGCTGTGGATAACCTGACGCATTCGGTGGAAAACCTGTGGAAAACACCGTGCAAAAAGGTGTTGAAAAGTGGTTTTCCACATTATCGTTTTAATTAAGAAGTTATATAAATCCAGTTGCATAATAATAAGATGTCTTTAAATTAATTCCTTATAATATAAATATTAAGATAACTAGTTAAAAATGCGTTCAATAGTGTTAAGAATATAACGCAGGATGCTGTTTTCCACCCTTTTCCACATATATGCGCACCACATGTGGAAAACCTGTGGAAAAACTGCCTCATCTGCATTGTTGTACAGCCCTTTTGCATTTATAATCTCATGTATGTCTTATGTTTACGGTATTGGAAACCCTTTGATTGATTATCTTTGCTCCGTAGAGGAGAAGGACCTCGATATCCTTGGCCTTCATAAAGGCACAATGCTTCTGATAGACCCTGAGAAGAGGGCCCAGATAGTGGAATATACAAAGAACAGGGAGATATCGTACTCATGCGGCGGTTCCTGCCCCAATACCATGATAACCCTATGCTCGCTTGGAATACCCACTATCCTTGCAGGAGGCGTAGGCGATGATGAGCACGGAAGGATGTACAAGGCAAAGCTCAGGGAGAGCGGAGTCAAGGATGAGACTGTGTCATTCGATGCCATAACAGGCACTTCGATAATACTCCTCACAGGTGACAAGGAAAGGACCATGAACACATACCTAGGCGCAAACAGGCTCTTTGACAGCGTGAACGTGGTAGAGGAAAGCGCAGAAAACGCAAGCCTTTTCTACTTCACGGGATACATGTGGGATACAGAGCCCCAGCAGAGAGCTGTGAGGAAGGTGCTCGATATCGCGAAGAAGAATGGCATCAGGATAGCATTCGATATAGCAGATCCGTTTGCAGTCGGGAGATACAGGCAGACATTCCTTTCGATCATAGAGGAATACTGCGACATAGTATTCGCAAACAGCGAGGAGGCCAGATACCTTCTTGACAACTATGACGCGTATGAATGCTGCAGGACTATGGGTAAGCTATGCGATATTGCCGTAGTCAAGAACGGAAAGAACGGCTCATTCGTTTCGGATAGAAGGAGAATAACCCAGATTCCGCTATATGGTACCAGTAAGCCAGTCGATACCACAGGAGCTGGCGATACATATGCAGCTGGCTTCCTGTATGGCTACATGAAGGGTTATCCTTCTGAGAAATCAGGAAGGATAGCTTCCTACCTTGCTGGTGAGATCATAAGCCAGATAGGCGCCCAGTTCAGCAAGGAGAGAATAGAGGAAATCAGAAAGACAATCGATGATATCCGCTAGATGAATGCAATGAAGGCAATAGTCCTGACCAGGTAAATCGCAAGCGATGAGATTCCGATTATTCCGAACCAGAAGCCCATCCTGCTTAACTGGCTATGCTTCATGCCGCATGCGCCTACGGCTATTGCTACAATCGATGATACTATCCTGATTGCAGGATTGCTGATCAGTATCATTGAAGCGAGTGCTATTATCCCTGCTACAAGGGCGACTATGTCCCTGTTATCTGCATTGTTTTCCATATAGACAAAGATAATGCCCTGCCTATCCATCCGGATAGAGAACAGGGCACAGCTACTCAGAAACTACACAATCAGTAATTCTGGCCAACGAGCTCGAAATATGCCTGAGGATGAGCGCATACAGGGCATACAGCTGGAGCCTTCTTTCCTACATGGATGTGGCCGCAGTTCCTGCACTTCCAGATCATCTCTCCGTCTCTTGAGAATACAAGGCCTTCCTCGACGTTCTTCAGAAGGGCAAGGTATCTCTTCTCGTGCTCAGCCTCGATCTTTGCGACACCCCTGAAGAGAGCAGCGATCTTTGTGAATCCCTCCTCCTCAGCTTCCTTAGCGAAGGTAGCGTACATATCTGTCCACTCATAGTTCTCGCCAGCTGCTGCATCCTTGAGGTTCTCAGGTGTAGAAGCTATATCGCCGCCACAGAGAAGCTTGAACCACAGCTTTGCATGCTCCTTCTCGTTCTCGGCTGTCTCTGTGAAGAGAGCAGCGATCTGCTCATATCCTTCCTTCTTTGCCTTTGAGGCATAGTAGGTGTACTTGTTCCTAGCCTGGCTCTCGCCTGCGAATGCTGTCTGAAGATTCTTCTCTGTCTTAGATCCTTTCAGTTCCATAGTCTTTCTCCTTAGATGTTATAAATAGCTGAATTTAGCTGCTTCGAACAGAAAACCCAGATTTTATACTCAATGAAAACCATAACCTTATTGATAATGATTATCATTAGTGTATTATCTAAACAGTCTGAAGTCAATACAATCAATGCATCGAAAAAGCCCTCCGAAGAGGGCTCATTCTCAGTTATTCTTTACAGGGATTATCCTTACCTGCTTATAAAGGCCTTCGCCTTCGCTCTTTGTATCAACGCCTTCAAAATCGTTGAGAGCTGTATGCACAAGCCTTCTCTCGAAAGGATTCATCGGATCGAGAAGCTTCGATCTTCCTGTCCTCTTCACAGTCTCGGCTGTCTTGTAGGCAGATCTTATTATCTGCTCCTCATGCCTCATCCTGTAGTTCTCGCTATCGATCACGACCTTCATGTCAGGATCGAGATTGCCAGCATATACATTCGCAATCAGCTGGATGGCATCGAGGTTCTTTCCCTTCCTTCCTATTATGATGGATGAGTCATTGCTCTCGATGTTTATGCCTATCTTGCTCTCCCTTCTGAAGCTTATGCTTGACTTGCCTTCATAGCCCATCTTGGAGATAAGAGTATCGATGAACCCGAGGACGCTCTTCTCGTTGTCGTTCTCCGGATCGAGGCTTCCTTCCGATGCCTCGTATCCAGAGCTTCTCACATCATCCTCTTCTTCAGATGATTCCTCTTCTCCATAGTAGACCCTGATCCTGACATAGCTTTTCTTGAAAAGACCCTTCTTAGTGTTCTCAAGAACCTCTACATCGAAGTCGTCCCTATCAAGCTTCAGCTCCTCTATTGCCTTTTCGATAGCTTCCTGTTCTGTTCTGCCTTCAAAATCACTAAACATATATTTCCTTCTTTTTATCTTCTCTTTTTCTTCTTTGCTTTCTTCTCTTCATCCTTCTCCTGGATCTCAAGCTGGTATTCGGATTTCTTCTTCCTGTTCACAAGGATCTGCTGTCCGATGGAGATGAAGTTCATGACTGTCCAGTAAAGAAGAAGACCCGATGGAGCATTGTACATGATGAAGAGGAATATGATAGGCATTCCGTATGTCATGAAGTTCATCATGCCCTGCTGCTGTCCTGCCGTGGTTCCGGACTGCGTTATCTTCATCGAGAAAATCATGCTCACTGTATAGATCAGAGGCAGAAGATGAATCTGGTTTCCGATCATCGGGATGCTGAACGGAAGAACAGCAACCGTATCAGGTATAGAGAGATCCGGAATCCATCCTGGGATGAACATAGCGCCTCTGAGCTCAAAGTTCGTATTCAGAAGGCCATAGAGGGCGATGAATACAGGGAACTGTATGAACATAGGGAGGCATGATCCTGCTGGATTTATCTTCTCTTCCTTATAGAGCTTTGCCATTGCGGCATTCTGCGACTCAGGATCGTCAGGATACCTTGCCTTGATCTCCTCGATCTTCGGAGTCAGTGCGCTCATCTTCGCAGTGGATTCCATTCCCTTCTTTGTAAGAGGCTGGAGAAGAGCCTTGATGAGGATCGTCAGGAGGATGATAGCAACACCGTAGTTCGGAATGATCCTGTAGAAGATATTGAGGAAGAACTTGAGTATTGTCTCAAGCCAGCTCAGCCAGCTTGATTCGAGTATCTTTCCGAGATTATGATCCGACAATCCGAATGCATTGTCCTGGCTTCTGTCATAGATAGTAAGGTTCTTCTTGATGTGAGGTCCTGCATAAAGGGAATAGACATCGGTTGTATGAGAGTCTGAAGAAGCCTTTCTTGTCACGAAAATGCTGTTTTTCTGAGGAATAGAGCTATTTTCAGTTGACTGTGTTGCTGAAACGCTTCCAACGATTCCGTTAGTCTCAGGGATCAGTACGAATGAGAAGTACTTTCCGGAGAGGGCAATCCAGTCAGCGCTGTCATCCGATGAGAAGAAGCCGTTCTTGAAGCTTACTGCCTTCTTGCTCCCCTTGTCCTCGTACTTGACAGATACCCTTCTGTAATCGTAGTTTCCGCTCAGGGAAGAGAATGATGGTCCGATCTGAGGTCCTACCGAAAGCGTGTACAGAGCTGTATCCGAGCCGAACGATACAGGCTTTCCATCCTTTTCCGCGATATCCACGACAAGCTGGATCATGTACTCGCTCTTCGAATCGATTCCGTACTTCTTGCTGATCGTGAATTCCTTTCCTGTGCTCTGGTCTACGAAATCACGTGTGAAATCAACGACGATGATTCCATTCTGGTTAGCAGGGGATACCTTGTAGCTGAATAGATCCTCTACTGGATTCTCCCTATCGTTTCCCAGATAGAGAGCGAATACATCAGGATCCCCTTCTTCCCTGAAAATGAGATCTACAGGCTCTCCATCAGCCATGTGCTTTATCGTCTTGATGGAAGAAATGGTTCCTCCTGCAGGATTGAACTCTATATCGAGAACCTCAGTCCTGACGCTGAATTTCTCAGATGAGGGATCATCTCCTACAGCTACGATCGATTTCGGTGAAATGATGCTTTTCTCAGCAACCGAAGCCACAGTGCTTTCCTGAACGTTTTCAGAAGCCATTGCTTCAGTGATTTCCGGTGCAAATAGCGTTGTCTGCAGTGTCATGCCTACTGTGATAACCAAAACTGACAGCACAATCGCCAAGATAGTATTCCTATCCATTTATTCTCCTTTGTTGGTGCACCTGAAAAGCTGGAATAGGAACTCTGCTAGATGAGAAATGGGAACTATTTCTGAATGGACCTGTCCAGAAGAGATGTGAATCTGGACTCAAGCAAGGCAAAATCAGAAACCTTTCCAGGATACACGATCAAGATATAATCCTGACTATTGGGTGCAGCAGGGTCCATGGAACTGTTTCTTCCTTCATAGCATCTGAAGATCTCCTTGGCCCTTCTTCTTACGAGGTTCCTATCAACGGCCCTGCCATAGTGCTTAGCCGGTATTATGATGAACCTATCGAAACCAAGATTGTTCCTTAGACTAATTAATCGCATTCCCGAGCATGAATATGACTTCCCCTGCTTGAAAATGCGATCTATTTCCTGCTTTTTTCTGATTATCTCTGTCTTAGTAAGGTTTCTTCTCATCGCTTGCTGTAAGGCTGTATCTGCCCTTAGCTCTGCGGCGAGCAAGTACGAGGCGACCACCCTTGGTTGCCATTCTTGCGCGGAATCCGAACTTTCTTGTTCTCTTCATCTTGCTTGGCTGATAAGTTCTCTTTCCCTTGTAACTCATTTTATTCTCCAATCATCACGCTATATAGCGGTTATTCTAAATATTGAGGATATTCAATCCTAACTTTCGAAGTCTAGCAAAGTGATATTCTTAGGTCAATACCTTTTTATTACCTGTATTTCTTTTATTTCATACATAGCAAAGCTTTCATTGAAGCTTTTGATAAGTCTTCTCTTCGACAGTGCTACAAGTGTAGCGGCTGCTGGGCTTGAAGCATATACATATAGCGTATTCCTGATTATCTTGGCGAATTCCGTTACCGATGCGATTTCCTTTCCGGCTATAGATTCCCAGGCAACGTGCATATTGACGCTGCTTCTCTTCATCTTCTCGTTCATGAACTCGCTGACATACTCACCTATAGGAGTGTATCCATCATCCTTCTTCAAATGATCCCTCCTTAACGCTGTATACGAGGGCATTCCTGCCATCGCTGAAGTACTTCTCCTCAGGAAGGAATGTATAGAAGGCCTGTGAATAGTCATTTATAAGAGAAAGCATCATTCCCCTTTTCCTGCTATCAAGCTCAAGAAGGACGTCATCAACAAGAAGAATGGGCTTTTTGTCTGTTATCTTTGAGAAATAGGCGGCCTCTGAGATCCTGAAGAGTATTGAGCAGAGCCTCAGCTGCCCTGTCGACCCTATCTGGGCAAAAGGACCGTTCCCGCATACGACAGTGAATCTGTCGCGATGGATTCCGCTGGTTGATGTAAGCATCCTTCCATCCCTCTCCCTGGTGCTTTCAAGATATCTTACTATATCGTCTGCATTATCCATGTCCTTCCAGGAAGGCGAATAGGAGACCTTTATATCGATATCGGTGCCCGATACCTCCCTGAACAGGGACGGGAATATGTAATTGAATTCCTCTACAGCCTTCATCCTGCTTTCCATGATCATCAGTCCTGTCTCTGCGAATCTCCTGTCATATAGATCAAGGAGCATCATCTGGCCGTTCTTTATAGCTGCATTCCTCTTAGCAAGGATGTTCCTGTAGAACCTATGCTGGTCGAAGAACAATGGTGAATAGAGGCTCATCATCTGATCGAAGAACCTTCTTCTTACTTCAGGCTCTCCCTTGATGAATGAGATATCATCATGGCAGAAGAGGATGCATGGAAACTGGTAGATAAGCTCCTTCCTGTCATTTATCTCCTTGCCATCTATAGATATGCTTCTCTTTCCATCCTGGTATGAGGTGATTATGCGCTGCGTCTCGCCATAATCGTTCAGGAATTCAGCAGAGACAGAGAACCCATCGCATCCGTGCCTTACAGCATCCTTAAGCTGATTGGCCCTGAAAGAGGATCCATAGCATAGAAGATAAACAGCTTCAAGGAAGTTGGTCTTTCCCTGGCCGTTTATGCCCGATAGAACAATATCCTCTGCGTCGGTATCAACTTCAGCAGAGGATATATTCCTGAAATCATGTATCCTTATCGATCTGAATCTCATCTACTCATACCTGCATAGGCATAAGGACATACAGATAATCCTTCTCTGGCTCTGGAAGAAGAACCATGGCTGCCTGTGGAGTATTGTAGGCTATTTTTATGAAATCTGAATCTATTTTCCTTATAGGTGTGAGAATCAGGTTGTAGTTGAACGATATCCTTGCCTCAGGTCCATCGTATTCGCACTTGATGATCTGCTTGCTATCGCCGAAATCGGTGTTCTCTCCTGAGATAAGCACTCCTTCCTTGTTAAGGTCAATGAATATCCTCTTGGACTTTGCCTCTACAAGCACTGAGATAAGGGAGATAGCCTTCTCCATATCTGACTTGCTCATCCTGCACTCATACTTGAGCTGGCTAGGTATCACTCTTTCGTAATTAGGATATGTTCCTGAAATGAGATTCGAATAGATGACCTTGTTGTCTATCTTCGCGAATATGCTGCTTGAGTTGATTGCTAGCGAGAATACTCCATCTCCCTTGCCTATGGACTTGAGAAGCGAAAGGAACTTCACTGAGACTATGGCTGGAGGAAAATCCATTATCTCCTGCTCGAAGGATCTTCTTACACATGCAAGCTTCCTTCCGTCTGTAGCGACTGTAACGAGCTTGCCATCCTTCTTCTCGATATAGACTCCTGTCAGGAAGTGCCTTGTCTCCTCATCGCTTACTGCGAAGGAGGTCTTGTCTATCATGTCGAAGAAGTCCCTCTGGGCAAGAGTGAAGTAGCTGCTGTCGCTTATGTCCATCATAGCCGGGAACTTGTCGGCAGGGATTGTCTTTATGTTTACGTTGATTATGCTCTTCTCGCTGTTTATAGGCCTAATAGATAGCTTGTCTTCCTCTGTTGAGATCTCTATATCGCCTTCAGGCATGTTCTTGAGGACTGCAAGAAGCTTATCGCAGAAGACTGTGATGCTTCCAGGAACTGCTGTGCTGACTCCTATTGATGATACGAAGCCCATCTTGTTGTCTGTTGATTTTACTGTAAGAAGGTCGTTTGCTGTCTCAAGAAGAACATTGCTAGTAATCGAGAGTGAGTTTCTCTGGCTTGTGAAGTTTATAGCGTATTCAATTTCCTGTTTTATTGACTGGCAATCGCACGTGAATTTCATATTAGTAGTCGCTCCTATTACTTATTACTATTATATCATATTCAAATTTAATAGTAATAGTAGTGTCTGCGAAAAAGTGGAAAACCCTGTTTAATTCATTTTAAGGCAACGAAAAGCAATGTGTAAAACAAATGTGGAAAAATGCTCGGTTTTTGCACTTTTCCACATTGAGTCGATCAGGTGTATCCGAATGCTTACGGGTTTGCTTTTTTCATCCACAATCCATCAACATTCAATCAACATGCTTTCCACGGCTTTTCCACAGGGTTTTTCCACCGGATGTGGAAAACTCAGCCCAGGAGCTTGTCCTTTATGCTGTCGATGCTCTGGTTGATTGAGTCATCGGTCTCTATCATCGCTTTTATCTTCTCCACTGAGTGCATGATAGTGGTATGGTCCCTTCCGCTCAGCTGCTTTCCTATCTCTGAGAAGGAATAGCTTGTAAGGCTGTTAGCAAGGTAAATTGCTATATGGCGCGCAAGCATTATGTTCTTGTTCCTGCTCTTTCCCTTGATATCGTAGTCCTTCAGGCCGAAGTACTGCGCTGTCTCCTTTATGATCGCATCTATCGATATATCGTTGTTCTTTATAGCAGGAGAGATGACGAAGTTCTTGAGCTGCTCCTTCGCTATATCCTTTGTGATAGGCTTTCCAACCAGGTTGGAGAATGAGCACAGCGTTGTCAGGGCTCCTTCAAGGTCCCTTATGTTCGTGTCGATGCTCTGGCATATGTAATCGAGGGTATCGCTGTCTATCTCGAAGTTCTTCTCCTTGCATTTCTGGAGCGCAATAGCGACCCTTGTCTCATATGCTGGCGGCTGAAGATCGACATTGAGGCCCTTCCTGAACCTTGTCTTCAGCCTTTCTGTGATATCGGAGAGCTCTGTGATAGGCCTATCGCATGTGAATACGATCTGCTTTCCATGCTCATAAAGGTCATTGAATGTATGGAAGAGCTCCTCCTGCGTGGAATCCTTCTTCTGCAGGAAGTGTATATCATCGATCAGAAGCACATCGACAGTCCTGTACTTCGCCTTGAATCTGGATGCTGTGTTGGTGGATATGGAATCTATGAATTCATTGGTGAAGGACTCCGCTGTCACGTACATTATCTTCATCTTCGGGTTGCTTTGGTCGATATAGTTTCCTATAGCCTGCAGCAGATGGGTCTTTCCAAGCCCTACACGTCCGTATATAAGGCATGGATTGAAGCTTGTGCCTGGATTGTTTGCTATGACCTGAGCTGCGCTGAAAGCGAATTTGTTATTGTCTCCTACGATGAAGTTATCGAATAGGTAATTCTTATTCAGCGTTGGATTCTTCGGTGGCATATTCTGAGGTATGACTGCTGTTTTCTGCACCTTTGATGGTGAAACAGGCTGTTTTTCAGAATCAATGATGAACTTGATCGGAATCTCTGCCCCATAGATGGCGGATATTGTGTTGACGATGTCGTCATGGCAGTTCTTCACTGCGTTGTCAAGGTAGTACTTGGATGTGCATGAGAGGTAAATCACGCCATCCTTCTCATCGCTGAACGATATCCTTTCGAACCATGTTTTCTTTGTTTTCGGGAGCGTATCCTGCAGCTGAGCGCATGCTGCTTCCCATATATTCCTGAAGTTTTCCATAATTGTCTGATGTTATAGTAACGCCTGTTTGCAAATTATGGCAATAGCATTGTTCCAAGCCTTTTTTCAGCATTTATTATATTCTTATTTTGTAAAGAGATATATACGGATTTATTTTTGTTAGTCGCCTTGAAGAAGAATACTCGAAAATGCTATAATCGATATAAAGGGATAATAGTCGATTCTATGCTTTATGAGCATTGGAAAAACTGGTTTCCCAACTATCATTGATGCTGGAAAAAGGGAAGAAATGAACGACGAAGAACTTATGATTGCAGGTCATGATAACGAAGAGCTGCAGAGGGAAATCGAGGCAACTAAGAATTATACAGGGGATGGTATTACGGTTCTGAAAGGCCTTGAGGCTGTAAGGCTCAGACCTGGCATGTACATTGGCTCTACCGGCATTGATGGACTTCACCATCTCGTATACGAAGTTGTTGATAACTCCATCGATGAAGCAATGGCAGGATATTGCAATGAGATCAGAATCACCTTGGACAACGGTGAATTCGGGGAGGTATGCACTGTAGAGGACAACGGAAGAGGAATCCCTGTCGATATACACAAGACAGAAGGGAAAAGCTCTCTTGAGGTTGTACTCACGCAGCTGCACGCAGGAGGAAAGTTCGATCATAAGAACTATACAAGCTCCGGCGGTCTCCATGGTGTCGGCGTATCATGCGTGAATGCCCTCTCCGACTGGATGGAGGTCACAGTACACAGGGCTCCCAATATCTACAGGCAGGTCTACCACAGAGGCGTTCCTGAGAAGGATGTGGAGATCGTAGGAAAGACCGATAGGACTGGAACTATCGTTAAATTCACTCCTGACTTCACTGTCATGGAGAGAAACTCCTTCAACTACGATGTCCTATCTGCAAGATTCCGTGAGCTTTCGTACCTGAATAAGGGCATAAGGATCATTGTTGAGGATCTCAGAAGCGTTCCGGAGAGAAAGGATGTTTTCTTTGCCGAAGGTGGCCTTTCATCATTCGTGAAATACCTGAATGAATACAAGAACGTGCTTTTCGATCCTATCTCATTCGAATGCCAGAAGGAGACTGGAACAGGTGAGAACAAGGAGGTCATCTCTGTAGAGGTATCCCTCCAGTACAACGACAAGTACGATGAGAAGATCTACTCATTCGTGAACAGCATAAACACAAGGGAAGGCGGTACGCATCTCTCAGGCTTCAGGGCAGCTATCTCCAGGTGCCTTAACAACCAGCTCAAGAAGAGCGTGAAGTACATGAAGAAGTACCCTGACAACCTCGAGGCATCCGATATCTCGGAAGGACTCACAGCTGTTGTATCTGTCAAGGTCCCTAATCCTCAGTTCGAGGGCCAGACGAAGATGAAGCTCGGAAACTCCAATGTGAAGGGCATAGTGGATTCCCTTGTCTACGAGAATCTCACTAACTACTTCGATGAGTATCCAGAGTCGATCGATAAACTTCTTGATAAGGTCACCAATGCCGCTATAGGAAGAGTCGCAGCAAGGAAGGCAAGGGAGAACATAAGGAAGAAGAACGATGTCGGCGGTCTTCCCGGTAAGCTTGCTGACTGCTCGGAAAAGGATCCTGCTAAGTGCGAGGTGTTCATTGTCGAGGGTGATTCGGCAGGAGGAACAGCAAAGCAGGGAAGGGACAGCAAGTTCCAGGCAATCCTTCCTCTCTGGGGAAAGATGCTCAATGTCGAGAAGGCACAGGAGGCAAAGGTCCTTAACAACGACAAGCTCCATCCTGTCATCCAGACAATAGGAGCCGGAATCACAAGATACAATGAAAGCCAGGCTGATCATGATGAGAAAGATGCCCTGGGAATGGAGAAAACGTTCGATTTAAGCAAGGTACGCTATCATAAGATCATCATTATGGCCGATGCCGATGTCGATGGATCTCACATCAGGACACTGCTTCTCACATTCTTCTTCAGATATATGAAGCCTCTCATCTAAGCCGGATATGTTTATTTCGCTATGCCTCCTCTATACAAGCTCACCCTTGGAAGGAACATCAAGTATGTCTACAAGGAAGAGGATAAGCAGGCAGCTATCAACGAGCTTCTCGAAGGAGGCGGTGATTCCTCCAAGATACAGGCCCAGAGATACAAGGGTCTTGGAGAGATGGAGAAGGAAGAGCTCTGGGAGACAACGATGAACCCGGAGACAAGAAGGCTTGGAAAGGTCCACCTCGCTGATGCAGAGGAAGCTGACAGGGTATTCTCAATGCTTATGGGTGAGGAGGTAGAGCCTCGCCGTGAATACATCGAAAAGAATGCTACTTATGTAAGCAATCTCGATATCTAGGGATTTGTATGAGTGAAGTGATTAATGAAGATCAGATGGGCATCATCGAAACGCATGACCTGTCTGAGGAAATGAAAGTAAGCTATCTTAACTATGCTATGTCCGTCATTGTATCAAGAGCACTTCCTGATGCACGCGATGGTCTTAAGCCAGTTCATAGAAGAATACTCTATGCCATGTGGGATATGGGCCTAAAGGCCAATGCCCCTACCAAGAAGTGCGCACGTGTCGTAGGTGATGTACTCGGTAAGTACCATCCGCATGGAGATGCATCGGTCTATGATGCCCTTGTGCGCCTTGGACAGGATTTCTCCCTGAGATATCCGGTTGTAAGGCCCCAGGGAAACTTCGGTTCCATCGATGGAGACCCACCTGCAGCAATGAGGTACACCGAGGCAAAGCTCTCGAAGCTCGGTGAGGAAATGCTTGCTGATATCGGCAAGGAAACCGTTGATTTCATGAACAACTACGATGAATCGCTCAAGGAGCCTGTCGTGCTCCCAGCAGCATTCCCGTTCCTTCTTGTCAATGGATCTTCGGGTATTGCCGTAGGTATGGCTACCAATATGGCACCTCATAACCTCAGGGAGGTCATTGAGGGCATAAATGCATATATCGATAACCCTGATATCACAATCGAAGGCCTTATGGAGTTTGTTAAGGGTCCTGATTTTCCATCATATGGAAGGATCATGGGAAGAAGCGGCATCTCAGAGGCTTTCAGGACAGGAAAGGGAAAGATCGTAATCAGAAGCACCTACACGATCGAGGAGCATGATAAGGGACGCGATAAGATCATCTTCACCGAGATTCCTTATCAGGTTAACAAGAGCGAGCTTGTGAAGAAGATCGATGACCTGAGAAAGAGCGATGACCTGAAGGATGTGGCTGCTGTACGCGATGAATCCGGAAGGGATGGTATCAGGATAGTGATCGAGCTTAAGCAGGGAGCCGTAGCCCAGATCGTACTGAATCAGCTCTGGGGAAGGACTGCGCTCCAGTCCAACTTCAATATCTACAATCTCGCTCTCGTCAATGGCGTTCCTAAGCTGATGAACCTCAGGGATATGATCTCGGTATACGTCGATCATAGGAAGGAAGTCGTTGAGAGAAGGACAAGGTACGATCTCAGGAAGGCTGAGGAGAGGGAGCACATCCTCTACGGCCTTAAGATCGGTCTCGATAACATCGATGAGGTCATTAGGATAATCAAGGAGTCCCAGGACAATACGATAGCCTCATTGGAGCTTCAGAAGGCATTCAACCTCGATCAGATACAGGCTGATGCTATCATTGACATGAAGCTTGGAAGGCTTTCGCACCTTGAGACTGAGAAGATACTGCAGGAGCTTTCAGACCTTGAGGAGAAGATCGCATACTATAAGGACCTTCTTTCCGATGTGAATAAGATCCTTGGAGTCGTCAAGGATGAGCTGAATAGGATCAAGGATGCATATGGCGATAACAGGCGCACTGTAATCGATGTCAATGAAATCAAGGACAATAACCCTGGTGACTTCATCAAGAAGGAGGATGTCGTAGTATCGATTACCAATAAGGGATTCGCAAAGCGTCTTTCCGTAGATGAGTACCAGGCTCAGGGAAGAGGAGGAAAGGGAACCATCGGAGCCAAGCTCGTTGATGGGGACTTCGTCAACCATCTCTTCATCTGCCATAGCCATGATTATATGATGTTCATAACCAATAAGGGAAAGGCATACTATGTCAAGGCATATGATATCCCTGAGAGCGCAAAGACAAGCAAGGGCGTTAGCGTGAAGAGCCTTGTCCAGATCGAGAATGACGAGAAGATCACATCCATCATATCCTTCCAGGACTTCAACTATTTCAGCAAGAAGAAGGAAGATGAGGGAGAGCTTGAGAACGAATACCTCGATAAGCCAGATGAGGATGCTATCTATGATGACAATGGGAATAAGATCAAGTACATTCTCATGGGAACAAAGAACGGCGTCGTGAAGAAGGTAAGGCTCAATGCATTCATCAATGCGAAGGTGAAGGGCGTTAAGGCAATCATCCTCGATGAAGGCGATGAGCTTGCTGATTCCATCTTCGTGGATGAGGATGATGACGTGATGCTCATAACAAAGGATGGAAAGGGTCTCAGGACATCAGCTGCCTCCATACGCACTATGGGAAGAAGCACCCATGGAGTAAGAGGCATCAAGCTCATGGATGAGGATATCCTTGTTTCAATCGTTAAGGTCGATGACAGCAAGACAGTGCTCATGGTCACAGAGAAAGGAAAGGGCAAGAAGGTTGCCTTCTCCGATTTCATGAACCACGGAAGAGGAACAATGGGCCAGAAGATCTATACGATTGAGAAAGGCGAAAACGGAATCGTAGATGCATTTGCTGTCGATGATGATACCGATGTCGTCATAATGACTCTCAAGGGTCAGGTGATGAGGATCCATACAAAGGGAATCTCGCTGCAAGGAAGGAGCGCTAGAGGCGTAAAGGTCGCTGCATTCAAGAGAGAGAATGATGCAATCAACGCTATGGCAGTAACTTCATATCAGGAAGATGAGCCAGAATCTCCATCTGAAGATTCAGCTGAATAATTCAAATACATGAATTCTATTGCAATCCCGGAGAAATCCGGGATTTTCTAATTTCTGAATCCATAAATAGATGAAAAAACTATCCTATTGAATAGGGTAAGAAATAGAGAAATCTCTATTAAAATCTGTTTCTTTCAATAGTAATATACTTTAAAAACCCTCATTTAAACGCTTTATTTGCAGGTTTTGCCTTAGAAGGAGGAAAATAGAAAATAAACTGAATCTGTGAGCAAATCATATTGTTTCACGTGAAACAGCATGTCGGATTCAGACAAGCCTCTATTGGTCTCTATGCCTAGTTCTAGCCTGTGAATCAAGAAGTGAAAAAAAAGAAAACAAATATATAAAGGTACAATCAGCAGATTAGTTAATTGCAGTTTTCGTATTCCTCTGAAAGCTGAGCAAACAACCTTCTTTCTTGCAATACTTCGGAATGCTATTTTGCTCTCTGGGAAAAACCATGCTGAAGCGATATTCTCAGTCACTGGGATCCTGAGGGTTGCGATAATGAATTCCAGCCTCTTTGATTTAGATGCAGCAATCATTGATTATGTTGTTTCACGTGAAACAATGAAATCGAATGGATTCCAACAGAATCGCATGCTTCTTGGAAGAATACCTAAAAACACACATGTGAGCATGTCTTTATCTTTGCATACGGTCGTAAATGTTTGGTTTCTTTCTGTGTACTATTAAAGTTTCTTAAATTGGGTTGAGAAAATGGATACTGTGTTTCACGTGAAACAAACAGTCTGGATCATGCTGATGTTTGTTCTTGTCTTTGGTTGCAATAATGCTTCATTGTTTCACGTGAAACAAAAAACCTGCAGCAGTTGCTGCAGGCTTCTCTCTTCATCATACCGAAAGGATTTGATTACATATCCTCGTTGATGATTGTGATATCAGGGGATACTGTTTCCCTGATGTATCTCTGTACGCCGTTTGTGAGTGTGAGCTGGCTCATTGGGCAGCCTGCACATGCTCCTACGAGTCTTACGAATA